>JAIRLQ010000312.1 GCA_031259345.1 Treponema sp. | reverse complement strand
AAATGAATACGCTCTTAGAGGTTTGCGTTTTATTATTAGAACTTCATTGCGTACAATTGTTTCAAAATATTCATTAAGATTTGAATCAATCGTAACAACCGCACGATATTCCGGGCTCGTATGAAAACGAACTTCAGTTCCCCCACTTACGATAATTCTTTTAAATGAGGGTAAATCCCGTTCGTCCGTTATAATATTTCCATTACCAATTGTAATACAAGACATAAAAACAACAGAAACCGATACCATCAATACTAAATTGTGAATTTTCATAATAGTCTCCAAAATTTGATGTTTTTATTTTATCATATTTCTCAATAATATCAATGTAAAAAATTTGCGAATAGTATACAATATATTATTAATTTAGTTAACAATGATGGCCGTTTTTGAAGGTATCGGTGGACAGTTTTCAATTTTTGCGGTTCGTTTCTGTGGCTGTCCGTTTGTAGCAGATTTGGTAACGTCGAAGGCACCCTTAACGCCTTATTAACGACAAACAGAAAAATTTTTGTTGACAGATCCTCGCTGTTCGTGTTATCCTTAATAAAATATGGTACGTTCCACAAGGAGGGTAATATGGATTCCCGGGATTTAAAGAAAAAACTGGAAGACGCGACTCTGCCAGAGCTGCCGGTAAAAAAGGATTTTGCCATAGGCTGTATTGGCGCGGGCTTTATTATGAACGAATGCCATCTTGTGGCCTACAGAAACGCCGGTTTTAACCCTGTGGCGATTAACTCGCTCCGGCCCGAAAGCCGGGAGGCGGCGGCAAAACGGCACAATATTAAAAAAGTATATGACAGATGGCAAAAACTTCTAGGCGATCCGGAAATTGAAATTATTGATATAGCCGTCCCGCCGGATATTCAGCTTGAAGTTGTCAGGGAAGCGGTAAAATATAAACATATCAAAGGCATACTCTGCCAAAAGCCCATTGCCATGTCCCTAAAAGACTCAAGGGAAATTGTTAAACTGGGAAAAGACTCAGGGATTCCCATAGCGGTTAATTCCAATATGCGCTACGACCAGTCCATGCGGGCGCTCAAATACGCCCTGAACAACAAATTGCTGGGGGTTCCGGTTATTGCTACCATAGAAATGCGCGCAATCCCCCACTGGCAGGAGTTTCTTAAAAAATACCCGCTGCTTGAATTGTTTGCCATGGGAATACATCATATTGATATCTTCCGCTACCTCTTTGGCAGCCCCGAAAAAATTACCGCCCTTTGCCGGACAGATCCCCGAACCAGGTTCCCCCACAGCGACGGCATAACCCAATATACGTATCAATATGGCGACGGCCTTATGGCAACCAGCCTTGACGATGTCTGGGCCTGGCCGAATGACCCCTGCGAAAAAGACATCTATATCAAGTGGCGCGTAGAAGGCCTGGATGGGATGGCTTCCGGTTTTATTGGCTGGCCAATGTATCCTGCCCGCGAACCCAGCACTTTTAAGCTTACCAATAAAAACACAAACGGCTGGATTGAACCAAAGTGGGACACGGCATGGTTCCCCGATGCCTTCGTGGGCACAATGGCATCCCTGCTCCGGGCGGTGGAATCGGGCCAGACCCCGGAAATAAGTGCCGAGGACAATATCAATACCATAGGCTGCGTGGAGGCATGTTATGCGTCCATCCGGGAAGGCCGTACCGTTACACTGGACGAAATACTTAGAGCCTGTCCATAATGTAGACACATTACGGATAGACAATACTTAAGAAGGAGAGACAATTATGATTTCAGTTGGAATTTTTACCGGTTACTATCCCTATACCATTGATGAAGTGATTAAGCGTATCAAAGCCCATAATTTTTCCTGTGTGCAGCTTGATGTGGAGTTTAAAAACCTTGACGCCACCAAAGAGCCCCTGACAAAACAGCAGGCCGTTCTAATACGAGACAAGTTCAGGGACGCAAACCTGCCTATTGTCGCCGTTTCGGCATATACAAATCTGGTTCATCCGGACAAAGCCAAAAAAGAAGCCAACATCAAATATGTTAAGATGATGATGGAAAGAGCCCTGGATCTGGGCTGTCCCTATGTAGTCAGCGAAACAGGTACAAAAAACAGGGAAAGCGACTGGGTCTGGCATGATGACAACGCAAGCGAAGCTGCCTACGAGGAAGCCTGTGAAGTCATTTACGATCTTTGTAAATTCGGCAGGGATGCCGGGGCAAGCTTTTTAACGGAAAATTATGTGAACAATATAGTAGGATCGGTCGAACAGATACAGCGTCTTTTTAAAGATATCAATATGCCCAATCTAGGCCTGCTCTGCGATCCTACAAACTATTTTAACGACAGCAATATAGAAAACGTAGATCTCCAGCTTCGCCGGATTTTTGACGCCCTTGGAGACAGGATGATAGTAGCCCACGCGAAGGACTGTAAACGTGCCGTCAATACTGAAGAAAAACACGCGCATATTGACGCCAGCGCGGCCCACAGCTTCAGGGGCTCAGGCGCGGTGGAGCTTCCGGCCGCCGGCCTTGGGGTTCTTAACTACGAACTCTACCTGAATCTGCTTGCGAAAGATCATCCCAATATCCCGCTTATCATTGAGCATCTGGACGAAAATGACATAGAGCGGGCAAAAACATTTTTCGACGGGGTTATAAAAAAGACAGGAAAATGAGGGTGCGTTTTTATTGACAGACAAAACAAACAATGCTAACCTAACAACTCATATTATGAAAAGCAAAAGAAGTTGGGGGATATGAAAGAAGAGAGCAATATTTTTCTCCGTTTTGGAAAGGGTTTTTGGAACATGAGGGAACGGGGAATTATCATCCCGACTGTTGCCTATGCCATCCTGGTGCAATTGGTAAATCCGATTTTTTTCACCTTGAACAATATTAACAACCTTTTAAGGCAGACGGGCTTTGTTTTTATTTCCGGTATTGGCATGACCCTGGTTCTTATCGCCGGGGGCATAGACCTGTCCGTCGGTTCGGTTCTGGCCCTGGGCTGCGTTGTAGTGGGTATCTTTATGGTCCAAATGGGCATACCTGTTTGGCTTGCGATTTTAATGGCCCTTATCATTGGGGCCATAATCGGAATTGTGAACGGCCTCATCATTGTTAAATTTAAAACTCCGCCCATGATAATGACATTGGGCATGATGTTCATGGCACGGGGGCTTGTCTATATCAGCACCAAGGGGCTTCCGATTTATCCCATGCCCAAAAACTTTCAGGCAATTGAACAGAGTAATCCCCTGGGTATCCCTACCATTGTCTGGCTTTGCATTTTTCTTTGTATTGCTTTCCATATTGTTTTAACCAAAACATCATTCGGACGGGCGGCCTATGCCATAGGCGGCAATGTAGAGGCGGCAAAGCTTTCGGGAATTTCCATCAGCGGCATTACCATGGCGGCGTATATGATAAGCGGCATTATGGCCTCTTTAACCGGAATCATGATGGGTTCGCGCCTGGGTTCGGCCCAGCCCTCGGTGGGCACAGGGCAGGAGATGATCGTAATCGCGGCCTGCATAGTCGGGGGTACCAGTACTTTCGGAGGCCGGGGAACCATTCTGGGAACAGCCATTGGCGCTTTCTTTATGAACATGCTTACAAACAGCATGACCTTGATGCATATTGATATTTACTACCAGAACCTCGTTGTTGGGGCGGTACTGATTATCGCGGTTATACTCGACCAATACGCGCGGGAATCCGCTCTACGGGGAGCAAGGCTTCCGAAAAAGCAGGGCCGACAGACAGACCCGAAAGCGGTTCAGGAATAAAGCATGGGTGAAAACCTTATCGAGATGAAGGGAATCACCAAGACATTCCCCGGCGTAGTGGCTTTAAACGATATTTCCCTGGAATTAAAGAAGGGTGAAATTCTGTCCCTGGTTGGCGAGAACGGCGCGGGAAAAAGTACTTTGATGAAAGTGCTTTCCGGCGATTATCCCTGGGGCATGTATTCCGGGCAGATTTTTATGGATGGTTCTCCCCTGCATATCAGCGGCCCAAGTTATACCGAAAAAGCCGGCATTGCAATGATCTACCAGCAGGTACACGCCGAGCTGGATCTTTCGGTGGCCGAAAACATCTACCTGGGCAGGCTTCCCCGGAAAATGGGTTTTATAGACTGGAAAAAAACCAACAACCTGGCGGCAAAAGTATTAAAGGAACTTAAAGTTGATCTAAGCCCCGAGGACAACATGCGGAACCTGAACACCAGCATTCAGCAGCTTGTGTGTATTGCCAGGGCTTTGGTGCGGAATCCAAAGGTGCTTATTCTTGATGAACCCACTTCCGCCCTTACCGAAAGTGAAACCCGGAACCTTCTGGACATTCTGCGGGATCTCCGCTCAAAAGGAATCTCCTGTATTTATATTTCCCACAAGCTTAACGAGGTCTTTGAGATTTCCGATCGCATAAGCGTTATGCGCGACGCCCGGCATGTCAGGACTTACAAGCGCGAAGAATTTGATACAAAAAAAGTAGTTGAGGATATGATAGGCCACCGCATTGATACTATGTATCCTTCCATGGATGGCCGTGAAACAAGCCATGAAGTGATGCGGGTGGAACATTTTCAGGTACGGCACCCCAATTCTTCAATTAAAAATATAATTGAAGATGTAAGTTTTACCCTGTACCGGGGCGAAGTTCTGGGCCTTTCGGGCCTTGTGGGAAGCGGAAGGAGCGAGCTTCTGCGCGCCGTGTTTGGAGCCCTGCCCAAGCGGAACGGAAAACTTTTTATCGAAAACAAGGAATGCCACATCAGCGATACCCGCTCGGCAATCCGGAATGGCATTGGTTTTTTGACAGAAGATCGCAAGAAAGACGGATTTGTAGGTACAATGAACATCCAGGAAAATATGACGTTGTCGATCCTCAAAAAAATTACCACCGCATCGTTTATCGACACCAGGCTTGAAGAAGAAAAAGTCCGGCAGTATTTTGATTCACTTAAAATTAAAGCCCCTTCGCAAAAAACACAGATTATAAATCTTTCCGGGGGAAATCAGCAAAAAGTGGTGCTTGCGAAATCGCTTCTTACGGAAATGAAAGTGCTCCTTTTGGATGAACCGACTGTGGGTATTGACATAGGCGCCAAGACGGAGATTTACAAGATTATCAAAGAACTGGCCGAGGCAGGGCTTGCAATCGTAATGGTGTCCTCGGAATACCCGGAGCTTTTGGCAATGTGTGACCGCTTTGTTGTCATCGCCAATGGCCGGGTTGCAGGAGAACTTAAGAAAAACGAAGCGGACGAAGAAAAGATAATCCGCATGGCCTCGGGCCTGTAAAACGTCTGTAACCGGAAAAGCGCAAGCATTTTCGTTACAAATAAATTGAGGAGAAAAGAGATGAAGAAAGCGACAATTTTCGTAGTGGCCCTGCTTTTGGCAGTGCTGACAGTGCCTTTGTTTGCCGGCGGCGGCGGACAAAAAACGGCGGATGGACAAAAGCAGCTTAGCTTTACATTCGTGTTACCCATGGTTCCCAATGAGATATGGGTGGTTGCAAAAGAAGGCTTTGAGACACGCTGTAACGAATTGGGTGTAAAACCGGTTGTGGTAATGCCGTCTACCCCCAATGATGTCAATCAGATGAATAACCTGATGGAAACCGCGATTGCCGAAGGAGCCGCCGGGGTTATTACCCAGCCGACAAATCCTGAAGGTATGCAGAGCGCCTTTGACAAACTTACAAAAGCGGGCATTCCCTTCGCGCTGGTTAATTCCGACGCACCCAATTCCGGCCGGATTATTTCGGTAGGCACCGGCGGTTCCGTGGGCGATACTGCCGGGGAATATATTGTAAAGAAACTGGGCAACCAGGAAATTCGTTACATTACCGCCCTCTGGTCGCTGACAGCCAGCCTTGCCATTGATATTCACAACCATTACATTGATTCCTTTAAAAAGGCCCCCGGCGGCGCCAGGGAAGTAGTCCTTCTTGAAACCCAAAGCGATAAGCTGCATATTACCAGCGAATATCAGAACGCCTTTGCGACCTATCCCAACGCCAATGTGGCGGTCAACGTCTGCGGCTTCGGCGCAGCCGGCGCAGCCAAAGCCGCCACCGAAGCGGGTATCGGCCCCGATAAAATATTCATCATGGGTATTGATGACATTCAGGAAACAATGGACGGTATCAGGAGCGGACGCATTCAGGCTACCATGACCCAGAACTTCTACCGCATGGGCTATGAAGCCGCCGACGCCCTTTATCAGAAAATTGTCAACGGCAAAGATCCCGCAAGGACAGTAGTTGATTCGGGCAGCATGGTTGTTGATATGACCAATATCAATTCCTACAAACAGGATATGCGGAATCCCGCGGCCTGGAAGTAACAGTTCTTTGTTAATACGGTAAACGGGGCTGTCCGCGGACAGCCCCGTTTCCGCTTACCATTGGGAGTAACTATTGACATCACGAGAAAGGGTACGAAAAGCCCTTGAACATGAAAGTCCCGATAAGCTGCCTGTCGATTTTGGGGCCAGCGCCGTTACGGGAATAAGCGCTTCGGTAGTTTACCAGCTTCGCAAAGCCTATAAACTGCCGGAACACCCGGTACGGGTTATTGACTGCTATCAGATGCTGGGCGAAATCGAAGAGGATCTGCGGGAAAAGCTTGGCTGCGATTGCGTGCAGATTGTAGGTTATACCAATCTTTTTGGCTTTAAAAACGCGGACTGGAAGCCCTGGACTCTTTCTGACGGAACACCGGTATTGGTTCCCGGGGGTTTTAACACCGAATTCTCCGATGACGGCGGGCTTTACCAGTATCCCAAAGGCGACTTTTCAGCCGGGCCTTCGGGTTTAATGCCCAAGGGCGGCTATTACTTTGACGCAATAATCCGGCAGGAACCCTTTGACGAGGATAATCCTTCGGTAGACGACAACATGGAAGAATTTGGCCCCATAAGCGATGAAGAGCTGCGTTATGCGCAGAAAGCCGCTGACGAGGCTGCCAAAACAGGACGCGCCGTAATCGCCAACATGGGTGGTACGGCCCTGGGAGATATTGCCCTGGTTCCGGGAACTTTTCTTAAACATCCCAGGGGCATTCGGGATGTGGAGGAATGGTACATATCCATGGCCATTCGTCAGGATTTTCTTAAAGAACTCTATGACCGCCAGTCTGAGCAGGCGGTAAAAAACTTTAAGCTGTACAAAGAAGCGGTAGGCGATAAAATTGATGTACTATACCTCTGCGGTACCGACTTTGGCAGCCAGAACGGGCCCATGTGTTCGGTTGAATTGTTTGATGAGGTGTACCTGCCTTATTACCGCCGCATGACCGACTGGATTCACCGGAACACAAACTGGAAGGTGTTTAAGCACTGCTGCGGTTCCATAAAACCATTAATACCTTCGATTATTAAAGCGGGCATTGATATTCTCAACCCCGTCCAGAACAGCGCCGCCTGTATGGACCCATCCGCGTTAAAAAAGGAATTCGGCGAAAAAATAACCTTCTGGGGCGGAGGGGTTGATACCCAAAAGACCCTCCCCTTCGGTACGCCCCAGGAAGTCTACGACCAGGTTACGGAGCGCATAAAGATTTACAATCACTCAGGCGGTTTTGTGTTTACTACCATACACAACACCCAAGCCCGGGTCCCGGTAGAAAACTTTATGGCTATGGTGGACGCTGTCAAACAATTCCGGTAAAGAAATCGGTGCGGCCCATATCCGGCAGGGCGTCTATACCCACTGATTTAATGGACAGATATCAATTGTTTATCTAAAATCATTACTATGGGGAATCACAAAAAAAACGATACGGTAGACGCGGTTATTATGGCATCCGGCGCGTCCAGCCGTTTTGGGGGAAAAAACAAACTGCTTGCCAATTTTCGGGGCAAACCCCTTGCGCGGAACACCCTTGAGCTTGCCGTGGGCTGCGGGTTATTCAACCGGATTTTTTTTGTCGCCTGTTCTGCCGAAGTTGCCGCCCTGGCTGAGGATCTTCCGGTAACGCTTATCCGCAACAGCCAAAGCGATCTGGGGCAAAGCGAAAGCATACGTTTGGGAGCAGCCGCTTCAGAGGCGGATCACATCATCTTTCTTAGCTGCGATCAGCCCCTTTTGGACAGGGCGACGCTTGAATGTATAACCGGGGCGCGGAAGGAAGGCTTTATCGTAGAACCCAGAGTCAACGGCGAAGCTTTTGGCCCCTGCGTTTTTTCACGTGTTTTCCGGGAAGAGCTTTGTGCCCTTCCTCCGGGCGGCATGGGCAGGGATGTCAAAAAACGCCACTCCGCCAGGATCATCGCTGTGGAAATAAAAGACCCTGAACGCTTACTGGATACCGACAACCCCGAAGCCCTGGCAAAAGTTATAGCCCTAAGCGAAACGCTTTAGCGGCCATACAGGGCCGCAAGCGCCGCCGGCAACGCGGGGATATACGTAACAAAACAAAACAAATGGCTTTGGGCCGCGGAGAGTTGAAAAAACTAAAGCGACGGTATACTATAATATAGAGCAGCTTCTTAGGAGCCGCGCGTAAATAAAATGCCATGACCAAAGGGGCATGCCGTTTCCGTGCGGGTTCTTAAAGAGCTTTTATATTTAGTCTCTGTCTATAATGTAGACATTATAGACAGACTCTATTTAAGGGGGTTTCTGATGAAAAAATTTGGCACGTGTTTCCTGGCAGTAGTTTTGTGGCTGTTCTGCGCCGTGATGGGGTTTTCTCAAACATTCCAGGGAAACGGAGAGGTAGCCAGTTCCGGCAGGGGT
>JAIRLQ010000294.1 GCA_031259345.1 Treponema sp. | reverse complement strand
GCCCAGGCGGTTTCCCAGGCAATCGATCATCCCTTTGAAAAAATACCCATAAATGCCCGGGATGTCCTGGAAGCCCTGCTGCTCAAAAACCCGGAGGTAAATGCTTGACCATAAATTTTATTCTAAACGGCGAAGATGTAGTAATCCGAAGTGATGCGGAAAAACGGCTGGTAGACATACTCCGGGGCACATTCAAACTGACAGGAACCAAGGCAGGCTGCTATGCCGGAAACTGCGGGGCCTGCTCGGTAATCCTAAACGGCAACGTGGTTAAAGCCTGCCTTATCCCCGCTTTTAAAATACGAGGTTCAGAAATAATCACCATAGAGGGTTTTACCACAACCGATGAATACCAGGAAATAACCCTTGGCTTTGCCGAAGCGGGGGTTGAAAACTGCGGCTACTGCGACTGCGGGAAGATACTTGCCGCGGAATCGCTGCTTTCAAAAAACCCCCAGCCAAACAGGGAAGAAATCCTTTTGGCCTTTCAGGGAAATAAATGCCGCTGTACCGAGCCCGAAAGCCTGGTTCAGGGCGTATTGGCTATTGCGGAAAAACGGCAGCGGAGGCTTTATGGACAACGGCCCTAGCCAGGTATTTTATCCATCCTCCTTTCAGGAATTTTTTTCTTCCTGGAACCGTTTTCCCGACGCGGTTCCCTATGCCGGCGGTACCGATCTGATCCGCAGCCAGGGCAAACGGGCGACGGAACTCCCCAGGAACATACTCTGCCTGGATAGAATGGATGATCTCCGCAAAATCACCCGAACCGAACGTTACCTGGAGATAGGCGCCGCTGTCCGCCTAAACGACATCATCAGCCTGGGCAAGGTTGTGCCCGGAGTGCTCACCAAAACCCTGGAAGGCATAGCCGACCCCCAAATCCGCAGCCTTGCCACCATAGGGGGCAATCTTTGCAATAAATCCAGGCGGTTGGACGCGTCGGTCCCCATGGCAGCCCTGGAAGCCCGTTACGAACTAAAAACAGCCTCGGAATCCCGCTGGATATCCGCGTCCCGTTTCTCCGCCCGCCCCGGCCTGCCTGCCCTTGGGGAACGGGAACTTCTTACCAGAATCCGTATTCCCCTGGAACACTGGAATTATTCAATGTACCGTAAATTTAAATCTCCGGGCGTAAATGAATCCGGAGGAGTAATCGTACTTGTCATGAAGATACAAAAAAACATCCTTACGGAAATCAGAATTGTGTATTCCAGAAATATCATACTGCAGGACCGTTCAAGCGAAGCCCTGCTTGCGGGAAAACAGCTCCCCCTGACCAGAAAAGCCGCGGAGGATTTCTTTGAAAGATGGCGTCGTTATCTGGAAGAAATGGGAAAGGGAGCATACAGCCAGGAAGAACATCTTTCCAAATCCGAAATATCCCTGCTTAAAATTCAGATTATGAACTTTATCGAAAAGGCAATTTTGGAGATATCCGATTAATTCTTGGCATGTTGCCATTGCTCCGTATTTATAGTATCTTGTTCAAGAGTTGAACAAACCAAAGGGTATATCGGAGCCTGTTTCGGCGGCCCGTTTCGTATCCCGCGGTAAATTTCCGTTAAAAAAGTGCCTTAATTGGGGGTGGTTTGCCCAAATTCCAATGGATAGCAAAATTATAGACAGCGAATATATCATTCTGGAAAATATTTACGACTCCGCTGTGCAAAAAACACATCCCCTGCGCCAGCGGGATCTTGCCCAGATTGCGGGGACTTCCCTGGGAATGACCAATTCAATTTTAAAGCGGCTTGCCAAAAAAGGCTGGATTACCATCAAAAAGCTAAATAGCCGCAATATCCAGTATGCCGTTACCCTGGAAGGCTTAAACGAAATCATCCGCCGGAGCTACCGGTATTTTAAAAGGACCATTAAAAACGCCGTCTTTTACAAAGACAGCCTTGAAGGTATAGTAAAAAACGCCCTGGGCAGGGATGTTCATGAAGTACTGCTGGTTGGCGGAAGCGACCTTGATTTTATCATAGAACATGTATGCCGCCGTTACGGGCTTTCATTCATGCGAAGCGGCAATAACGCCGAAGACAGCCCTTCCGGTCAAAACGAAAGCAGCGCCGGTACCCTTCGCATTTATTCAGAAAACTACAGCGAACAGCCCGGAGAAAAACAAACGAATAATAGGGTTTTTCTTTCCAGTCTTATTATGCAGCAGGCCGCGTCCTCTAAATCCAGCCAGCCCAATTAACGGAGAATTTACCTGTGAAAAAATTTATTTTTGTCCCCCTGATTTTAAGCTTTGCCGTTTTTATAATTCCCGCACAGGAAGGCGTTCCCGGCGGGGAGCCGGACACAGTATACGTCATCCGCTCCCTGGATTTTGATATTGATGGCCGAACCCGTCCTTCTGCCATTATGTACCATGGCGAGTTTGAAGAAGGCAAACGGCTGGCCGGAAAAGCTGCCCTGGAAAAGTACATCGCTTCAAAAACTCAACTGCTCATAAATCAACGGGTGCTGGAAGCGGTAAGCATTGATTACACATTGGGCGATTCAGACGATTCAGGCGAGACGCCTGTCGATCTTTTAATACATGTAAAAGACACCTGGAACTTTATCATACTGCCCTATCCCGAATATGACAGCAACGAAGGCCTAAGCCTTTTTATAAAGGCCCGGGACTATAACTTCCTGGGAACCATGAACGCCCTGCGCATTGACTTTGGCTACAAGTACGACAACACCAAAAAAAAATCCGGTAAAAACCGTCATACCTTTGATTTTGAAATTGATTCCGACACGCCTTTCAGGGCGCTGGATTTAAACTGGAATATCAATTTTGATCATGTTTTTGAATATACCCTGGACGATTCCCCAAGTTCCCTTTATTATAAAAATATTACAGGCGTATCCGTAGAACTGCCCATTTCTTTTACCACCATGAAACTGGGCATCGATCAATATTTGATTTTTAATGAAGAAAACAGCGATCAGGATCGCGCAAAGTATCTTCTTGATGAACGTTTTGACGGGCCCTATGCCGCCTCGGAACTTTACGCCGAATATAAAATCCCCCTGGGGCTTTCGGTAGGCGCCTTTGGGGAAATTGCCTATACCCCCAGGGGTTCGGGCAAAATTGCCTATACTAAAGGCGGCGTCGACCAGCCCCGCAAGCCTGTTACCGCC
>JAIRLQ010000276.1 GCA_031259345.1 Treponema sp. | reverse complement strand
GGAAATACAGGCCCTTGCCTGGGAGACCCACGGTTTTCGCACCGGTATAGCTTCGGGACAGGATTCGAACAGGGCCTTTGATATAAAAGGCGTTCCGGGCCAGGTGAAAAAGGTAATTCAGCTTCCAAACCCGGACACCATGCAAAAGATTATGGAAATAATTTCAAATTAACGGAGGATTGAAATGGAGCAGATTTCGGACAAACAGGATAAAGACGAATCGACAATTTCGGAAAACCTGGCGTCCCAGGCAGCGGAACTGGCAAAGACAATAGATGTTACCGATTCGCAGCAGATCGAACAATACGCGGTGGGTATTCAAAGTAAGATCGCCGGTTTTTCCGACGGCGTGCTGGCAAATGTCCGTAACAAGGACACCGGCTATGCCGGGATCATGATGATCGATCTGCTCGGAACCATAAAGGGCGCGCGTATTGATGAACTGTCGCCCTCGGCCCTGATAAACAAAATTCCCCTGGTGGGAAAGATGTTTAACAGCTTTAAAAATTTTATTTCACGGTATGAAAAAATTGAGGTCCAGATTGACAGAATCAGCGCCGATCTGGAAAAGGCGCGCATGGATCTGTTAAAAGACATCGGCCTCTTTGATATCTTGTTTGATCACAATAAAGAGTATTTTAGGGAATTGGAAGTCTATATCGCCGCAGGTGAACTAAAAGTAAAAGAACTCAATGACAAGGTCATTCCCGAATTGAAACGCGGGGCCGAAAACTCGGATGATCCCATGGTCTCCCAGCACATGAACGACATGGTTCAAATGACCGGCAGGTTTGAAAAAAAAGTACACGATCTCAAGCTCAGCAAAACCATATCCATGCAAATGGCGCCCCAAATCAGGCTGGTACAAAACAACAATCGTATTCTGGTAGATAAAATTCAAACTTCCATCTTAAACACGATTCCCCTGTGGAAAAACCAGATCATTATCGCCATGGGAATTTTTAAACAAACCAGGGCCCTTAATATGCAGAAGGAAGTGGACAGGACAACCAATGAACTCCTGCTGAAAAATTCACGGATGTTGAAGGAAACAAGCGCCGCGGCCGTCAGCATGGGTGAAAAGGGGATGGTAGAGATTGAAGTCCTCAAGAAAGTAAACGCCGATTTGATCGCCACCCTGGAAGAAACAATTGCCATTCAGGAAAAAGGCAGACAGGCCCGTAAATCCGCGGAACTGGAACTTGTTAAGATCGAATCGGAACTTAAAAGCAAACTTGTGGAAATCAAAAAGCCGGGGACCCGCTTCGCGAGGGAGACAGGCGGAAAGGATATACTGGCCTCATAGGGAAAATCCATGCGGAACAAGTTGAAACCCCCCACCGGCAAGGCGGACCTGCACATCCACAGCGACTGGTCGGACGGCTCCCTGTCCATTCCGCGAATTGTAAAAATCGCCAGGGCCCTGGGGATTGACGCCATATCCATTACCGATCACGATACCACGGCGGGTTGGGAGGAAGCCCGGGCGGAAGGGAAAAGACAGGGACTGGAGATTTTTCCGGGGATTGAGGTATCGGCCTTCGATCCTGATACCGGACGGAAGGTACATATTCTGGGATACGGCATGGCGGATCCGGAGACAGTGGAAACGGCCTGCCGCCCGTATCTTGAGGACCGTCAGAGGGCAAACCAAAAGGCCCTGTCCCTGATCCGGGCCGCGGGTTACCCCCTTGATGAAGCGGATACGCTGCCCTATACGGGGAAAGGCGGCATTCTCTATCGGCAGCACATTATGCACGCCCTGGCGGACAGGGGATACGCCACGATGATATACGGCCCCCTCTATAGGCGGCTCTTTGGGTCCGGCGGGATTGCGGTGGTAAAAAGCCGTTATATGCCCGTCGAAGAAGCGGTCCGGCTCATCGTTGACTGCGGGGGAGAAGCGGTTCTGGCCCATCCGTTTCAGTACGATTCCCTCGGGCTTCTTCCCCGTCTGGTTGAATGGGGTTTAAGCGGCATTGAATACCGGCATCATACCCAGACCCCTGAACGGATACGGCTTGTCCGGAAACAGGCGGCCCAATACGGCCTCTTTCTCACCGGGGGGAGTGATTTTCACGGCCTCTATGCGGAAAAGCCGATCCCCCTGGGGAAGTTTCACGCGGCGCGGCCGTCCTGAATGTCCCGGCTGCGCAGGCAATCCGCAAGTGTAACGGCTGCGGGCGTTCCGGAAAGGCGGCTTCTCCTGTTATTGCCTATACAAAATAAATTCCTCTTTTCCGCCTAGATATTTCGCATATCCATCAAGTTCTTCCGGGAGTTCTTCCGGCAAAACAATTTTCAACTTCGTTTTATCCTGATTTACATACGGCGCATATAGAGCGGTTTCTCCGGTAAACAAAAGGCCGTCTTCCGGTATTGGGGCTTCAAAATTCATCTTTACATGATAATTATCGGTGAATTCATAATTTATAGTGTATTCGGCTTCGGGATCGGCCGGAACATCAGGCGTTTCGGAAGGATTTTTTATCGATCCCCACATCATTTCTTTTAAAACGGCTGTGGTTAAAGCATCACCGCCGCCCATGCTTTTGCAATAATCGGTAAGAAATTTATCCATGTCCATATCTATTTTTTCGGTAAACTTGTCTTCCGTAACGGTTATTGATATGGTACCGCTTATCGATGTCGCGGGGAATTCTTCCTGAGCCGGTATTGGAACGTTTACCGCGCCTTCCCATGCTGTTCCGGCAAGTTCATCCAAACCGGTTACTTTTTCCCAGGTATCTACAGAGCCGTTGTTGGGATTGGGGCACCCACTAAGCGTCAAAACCAATAGCGCCGCTATGCCGAATACCGCTGTTTTAAATAAAACTGTAGTACGTTTCATATTACCACCTCTTTGATGTTATTTTCCGGATGGGTACGCTGTTTACAAAAAAACCGGGGCCTTTTCGAAATCCAATATTTCAAAAGGAGAGTACCTGTTTATATAATATTAACGCTATTTTCTTCTGTCAAGGAATATTTGACAAAAATAGAAATATTTATGTATAAAACGTTGAACACGTTTACGGGGCAAATGCGGCGCGGTGTACTTCCCCAATTAATTGATTCGCCCGGTTTGTTCGTGGAAGGTAGCCGGAGACCCCGCAGCGCCGCCCGTGAACAAACGGCGCGAGGAGGCGCACCTGCGCGGCGGGCAACGGCGCAGGGGGGGCCACGGCGGCCTGTTTTTACGCGCCCGCCGTATGGTAACCGGCCCCCCCCTTGTTCCGCCTATTTGTACAGGGGGCCCAAAGCGGCGCAGGCCCGGTAGTCGGAGCCTTCCTTGTCCATGCCGAAGGAATTCCAGTAGCTGGGACGGTACACCTTGTCCTCGTCCACATTGTGCATACATACGGGTATGCGCAGGAGACTCGCCAGGGTGATAAGATCGGCGCCGATGTGGCCGTAGGAAACCGCGCCGTGGTTGGCGCCCCAGTTGGCCATTACCGAGTAAACGTCCTT
>JAIRLQ010000255.1 GCA_031259345.1 Treponema sp. | reverse complement strand
AGCGGGGTTTGGGAATGGCTCCCTATTGTACATATTTTGCCCTTCCTGCTATATATATGACCCCCAGTTGCATGGCGCTTTAGGATAAATATCAAATTCTTAAAGCAGAAGTGTATTTTTTTTAAATTTTTCTTGCTTTTTAAATAAAGGGGGGTTACAATACCATTATTATTTAATCGATTAAATTCGACAAACTAAAAGATTGCCTAAGCCTGTCGGAATAGGAGGGCTGTAATGACTACGGACAGAAAAACCTTGCACGATATTCTTGAAAAGGGGAACGGCGTTCTGTCTTTAACGCCCACGTGGGTGCCCCGTCCCTTTAACCGCCCCGGTAAACGCATACGCCTGCACCCGGACGATTATTATGCCATGGGCATGAAGCGGGGCGCCATCGTGGAACGCTGGTTTTCTTCCATTACAAAGGTAGAGACCGAAGGCGGGGGCGAACACGAGGGTTTGAGCTTTGTCAACGTTGACAATAACCCGGATCATGTTATCCTGTTTAAGGAATTTGTGGATCAGTTGGGGCCGCAGCTTTTTGGTCAGGCTTTAATGGATACATACGGCACCTGGCCCATGTATTCCAAATTTTACGATTATAATGAGCCGCTTTTTCACCATGTACACCACCGGGAAGAGGCCTGCAGGAAGGTGGGGGTAAACCCCAAGCACGAGCACTATTTCTTTCCCAAGCAGTATAATAATCATCTGGGTACCCGCCCTACTTCTTTTTTCGGTTTTGATCCTTCGGTAAGCAAAGATGAAGTGCGGGCCCGGCTTGCGGTATACGAAACGGCCAATAACCGCATACTGGAGCTTTCCCGGGCTTTCCAGGTTGAGCTGGGTACCGGTTGGTTTACCCCCGCCGGGGTGGTTCACGCGCCGGGCAGCCTGTGTACCTACGAGCCCCAGTGGAACAGCGATGTTATGGCCATGTGGGAAAATGTTGTCGGTTCCGGGGAGATTTTCGATTATCACTGGCTTTCCGGTTATCTTCCCAAAGGCAAGGAACGCGACCTTGACGCCATCATGGATACCATCGACTGGGAAATGAACATCCTCCCGAATTACCGGGAACGTTATTTCCGCGCCCCTGTGGAAGATATAAAAGGCGAAGGCTGGGTTCAAAACTGGGTGTGCTACGGCAACGATTTTGTGGCGGCAAAAGAGCTTACGGTAGAGCCGGGTAAAACCGCGACCGTAAAGGACAGGGCGGCTTATGGCTGTCTGGTGGTTCAGGGCAGGGGCTGTTTTGAGGATTTTGTATGTGAGTCTCCAACCCTTATCCGGTATGGGCAGCTTACGGCCGACGAATTTTATGTGTGCCACAAAAAAGCCGGTGAAGGGGTAAGGATAAAAAACACTTCCCCCTTTGAGCCCCTGGTTATTTTAAAACATTTTGGCCCGGATTGCGGCATGCCGCAGAAAAAATGATAAGGAGATAGCTGTGGCAAAGATGAAAGCCTGGAATTTTTATGAACCCGAAGTAATGAGATTTGAGGACGAGGACATTCCTGTAATCTCGGACAATGAAGTTCTTGTTAAAGTTAAGGCCGTGGGTATCTGCGGTTCCGATGTTTCCTATTATTACGGTCATAGCCCTTTGGGTACTGCCTCCGGCAAGGGGCCTCTTTATCTGGGACACGAAGCGGCGGGGGTGATTGTCTCTCTCGGCGGCATTCCCGCGGGCTTGGGCCTCTTTAAGGAAGGCGACCGTGTGGCCATTAACCCGGTACAGCAATGTAACGCCTGTCCTGCCTGTATGCGCGGGGAATTCCATGAATGCGGGCACTGTGAGGTGATAGGCGTTTCGGTTAACGGATGTTTTGCCGAATATGTCAAGGTAAAGTACACCCACGTCTACAAGATCCCCAACGAGGTAAGTTTTGAATCTGCCGCCCTGGCGGAACCTGTGGCCTGTTCTACCCATGGCGTAACCCTTCTTGATATAAAGCTGGGGCAGACCGCGCTTGTTTACGGTCTGGGCAGTATAGGTTTGATGATGGTTCAACTGGTAAAAGCCGCGGGGGCGGGCAAGGTGATCGCCATAGGGGCTCATGATTTCGGCCTTGTAAAAGCCAAAGAATTGGGGGCGACTCATGTAATCAACAGCAGGGAGACAGCGTCGCCTTATTACGCGGCTTCTGTCGAACAGAAGGTAATTGAAATAAACTCGGGCGAAAAAGCGCCCCGCTGTATTGTAGCAACCGGTAACATGAATGCCGTGGAGGACGCCCTGAACCTGACCGGGCCCTGCTCCACTATAGTGTACTTCGGTTTGCCGGGTCCCAAAGATGAACTTAAGATACCTGTTCTTGACGCGCTCCAGGCCGAACGTACTTTAAAGTTTTCCTGGCTTGCGCCCCTGGTGTGGGACAATGTGTTCGCCGTTATGGCTTCGGGGCAGGTTAAAGTAGAACCCCTTGTTACCCACAAATTTTCTCTGGAAGAGACCGAGAAAGGGATCAGGTTTATGAAAGAGGGGAAAGGAGATAAAATTAAAGGAATTGTTGTGATAAATTAAATTTGTGCATTAGCCGGCCTGGCCGGTAAATTTTTTTTTTGGAGGAAGAGTATGAAGAAGAGAATTACGATTGTGTTGGCCTCTCTTATTGTGTTGGCCATGGCAGTTCCTGTGTTCGCCGGAGGCGGACAGCAGTCGGGGTCAAGCGGCGGGTCCGGGAAAAAACGGGTGTTCTTTACCAACGCCTTTAATACAGCCCCCTTCTGTGCCCCCCTTAACAGGCAGGCTCTTGAGACGGCGGCGCAAAACAACATTGACCTGACCATTGTTGACGGGCAGGCTTCGGCATCTGTTCAGCTTGATCAGATCAAGAATGCCATCAGCCAGAAATACGATGGGATTATTTACTTCCCCGCTGACAAGGAAGGAAGCATAACCATCATCAACACCCTGAACCAGGCGGGTATACCCTATGCGGTTATTGACTCTATGGCCGACGATTCGGTTATGAAGTCGATAACTGTGTTCGCCGGCCCAGATAACGTTAACATGGGCGAAGTCGCCGGCCAGGCATGCGTTGATCAACTGGGAGCCAAAGGCGGCAATGTGGTTATCTTGGAAGGCGCCCCCGGTACAGATCCGGCTACCAACAGGCAAAAGGGTTTTATGAACATCGTTTCCAAATATCCCAACATAAAAGTGCTGGCTTCACAGAATGTTGACGGGTGGGACCCCGCCAAAGCCATGACCATTATGCAGGATTATATCACCCGCTTTGGGGATCAGATTGATTTTCTCTTTACCCACGACGATGGTATTTTCCAGGGCGCCCAGCAGGCCATTGCCCAGGCGGGCATGACCGGTAAACTCAAGGCTGTGTCCACCGGCGCGAACAATGTAGGCTGCGCCGCCATTGACGCGGGTACTCTTTACGGTTCGGTTCTTCATTCCGCAAAAGAAGAAGGCCAGCTTGGCGTGGAAGCTGTTATTAAAGTTATGAACGGCGAGATAAAGCCCGGGGATTCCCAGTGGCTTAAATGCTCAAGCCCCCTGGTTACCAAAGAGAACATTGAAGAATGGAGAGGCTGGGGCTGGTAAAAAAAAGTCCTGTTAAGTAAAATGGGCTGGTCGGGAAGTGCGGTAAATCCGCGCTTCCGGGCCGGCCCTTTGTTAAAAAGGCATACAGCATTACAGGGGGGGATACGCGCCTATGTCTGACTGCATCCTAGAGATGGAAAATATTACAAAAACTTTTGGCGGAAATGTAAAAGCGTTGGTAGATGTCTCTTTCAGCGTTAAACCGGGAGAGGTTCACGCCCTTGTTGGGGAAAACGGCGCAGGGAAATCCACATTAATGAAAATTCTGTCCGGCGCTTTCAGGCAAGACTCCGGAAGCATTGTAATTGACGGAAAAGAAGTATTGTTTCACAACCGGAAAGAGGCTACCGAGGGCGGTGTAGGAATTGTATTTCAGGAATTAAATCTGGTGCCCACCCTAACGGCAGTGGAAAATGCGTTTTTGGGGCGTCTTAAAACAAGCCGCTTTGGTAAAATTGAATGGAAAAAATTGCGCGAACAATTTACGCAATTTATGAAAAGTATTGATTTTGAAATTAATCCGGATCTTCCGGTTTCGGAACTGTCAATCGCGGAAAAGCAGATGGTAGAAATTGCCAAAGCTTTATTGCTCAATTCAAAAATAATTATTATGGATGAGCCGACCGCTACGCTGACAAGCGAAGAAATCCGTAAGCTCTTTATTATTATAAAAGATCTGCAAAAGGCAGGGGTTACCATCATTTATATTTCCCACAAACTGGAAGAAGTGTTTCAGATTTGCGACAGGGTAACGGTGCTTAGGGACGGTCATTATATCAGCACCCAGGACGTGGCGGGAACAAATAAAGCCAATCTTATTGAGCAGATGGTAGGCCGTTCTGTAGATGTGGAATTTCCGCCTCGTGATTACTGCGCGGGGGATATCATTCTGGAAGTGGGGGATCTTTTTACGCCGGGTTTCCTTGAGGATATTAACTTTACCCTGCGCAGGGGAGAGATTTTGGGTATTGCCGGCCTGGTTGGTTCAGGCCGTACCGAAATCGCCCGCGCGGTTTTTGGGGCCGATAAAATTGAAAAAGGAACTTTTAGGCTAAAGGGAAAAACAGTCAAAATCGCGTCGACCATGGACGCCAAACGTTTTTCTATCGGCCTTCTTCCCGAAGACAGAAAAGACGAAGGGCTGGCGGTGGATTACAGCGTTTCAAGAAATATCACCATAACCAATTTAAGAAAAATATCAAACCGTTTTTGGCTTAACCGTAAAAAAGAAATGGACGAAAGTGAAAAACTGGTAAAACGGCTTTCCATAAAGACTCCGTCTTTAAACCAGAAATTGTCAAATCTTTCCGGGGGGAACCAGCAGAAAGTAGTGCTTGCCAAGTGGCTTTTTAATGATGCGGATATTCTGATTCTTGATGAACCTACCCGCGGGATTGATGTAGGGGCAAAGTACGAAATTTATCTTCTGATGAATGAATTGGCAAAACAGGGCAAGGCAATCATTATGATTTCTTCGGAACTGCCGGAAATATTTGCCCTGTCCGACAGAAT
>JAIRLQ010000172.1 GCA_031259345.1 Treponema sp. | reverse complement strand
GACAACGATGACCTGGCGTTATATAAGCGTTTTGATCGATGAAGCCGGGGCAATGTATACCGCGTACCTGCTCCGCTCAGGCAGGCGGAAAGGGGTAGGGATGAAGGATATGGGGAGCTTTCTCGGGCTCCTTCTGGTGCGCAGTTTTGATCGCGCCGGGCGAGTGTACCACGCGATGAAAAGCCGGGGCTTTGACGGCGGCTTTTACCATACCGGCGCCGTCCGGAGCGTCCGCCCCCCGGAATGGCTGTTCACTGTTACTGTTTGCGGCGCCATGGTGTTTTTCAGGTTTTTCAACGCCGGGAACTTTCTGGGCGGAATCATCGTGGGACTAACAGGCAGGTAGTATGGCGGAAGCATTAGTGGAGGTTCGGGATCTGTCGGTAGATTATGATTCCGGCAGCGGGCCTTCCGTTGGACCGGAAAAGCGGAAAGCCGCCATTGAGAGGATAAGTTTTTCCGTTGGGGCCGGTGAGAAGCTTGCCCTCATCGGCGCTAACGGCGCCGGTAAGTCAACATTGCTTCTCGCCCTCGCGGGAGCGCTGCTTCCCCACGCGGGATGTATTACGATAGACGGTGTTCCGGCAGGAAAGGACACGCTTACGCAGATCCGGCAAAAATCGGGGCTGGTTTTCCAGAACCCCGACGACCAGTTCTTCATGCCCACGGTGGAGGAGGATATTTGTTTCGGCCCCCGAAACTACGGCGTTGCCGGAGAAGATCTCAAGCGGAAACTGGAAGCCGTTCTTGGCATGCTCAATATCGAAAACCTTAAAAACCGGAGCGCCCACAGGCTTTCGGGGGGCGAAAAACGTCTGGCAGCCCTTGCGGGGATCCTCATTATGGAACCGCCCCTGCTGCTTCTGGACGAACCTACTTCGTTCCTCGATCCCCGTTCCCGGCGGGGCCTCATCAGAATCCTTAAAAGCTTAAGCCAAACCATGATTATCGCCACCCACGATCTGGATATGGCGCAGGCTCTTTGTTCAAGGGCCGTTATACTGAGGGAAGGAGAAATTGCCGCCGAGGGCAAAATAGATACGCTTTTAAAAAGCTCTGCCTTGCTTGAAGATTGGGGGCTTTAAGGGTGTACGGGTCATTCCAAAGACCTGAACAGCCTCCGGGCTTTCCCTAAAACCTCCATATCAAAGCAGTTGTCCGCAGATACGGAAAAAAGCAAAAATTTCAGATCAAAATGTGTAATCGCCCCCATTGTACGTGTTGACAAGAAAAAAATTGAGGGATATTATATATACATGCCTATTCATAATACATATACATGTATATTTAACTTGTTCAACAAGCCGCCTGGTTATCGGTTTTAGCGAGGATAAGCGCATGACGGGCAGAGAACGGTTTTTGGAAATCGCCCAAAGGAAGAGCGGGCATTGCGGGTTTTGGCATGGGGTTCCCCATGACGAAAGCACCGCAAAACTGTATTCATATTTTGGCGTAAAAGATGATTTTGAACTGGGCCTAAAACTGGGCTCGGACTGCCGTTTTGTAAGCCCCGAAGCAAACAATATGTGGAAAACCCCGGACCAGCCAATGGGCCCCGGCACGCCGCCGTTTTTTGATATTTACGGAGGGGAAGAGCGGCGTACCCTTGCCCAGGAAGGGGTTTTTGCCGGCTGCGAGAATATAGAAGAAATTCACAACTACCATTGGCGCGATCCCGGGGAATGTGATTTTGCCCCAACCGTTGCCGAGATTGAAAAAACCCGCGCCTCGGGCCAGGCGGTTCTTTCGGGCACCTGGGGAACATTTTTCCGCACAACCTATTGTTTTTTTGGCATGGAAAACTGTTTTATTAAAATGCACACAGACCCGGAACAGGTAGAGGCCGTTGCGGATCATGTGGTGGATTTTTACCTTAAGGCAAACGAAAAACTGTACAAGCTTGCGGGCGATAAAATAGACGCCCTTTTTTTTGGAAACGATTTTGGCACCCAGTTGGATCTTTTTATTTCGCCCGAACACTTTGAAAAGTTTGTACTGCCGTATTTTATCAAATTAACCAATCAGGCCCACGGGTACGGAATAAAAGTTGTGCTTCATTCATGCGGTTCCGTTTACCGGGTTATACCCCTTCTTATCGAAGCCGGGGTTGATATACTGCACCCATTACAGGCGCTTGCAAAAAACATGGACGCCGAATACATCGCGGAGCGCTATAAAGGAAAAGTCGCTTTTATGGGCGGCGTTGACACTCAGCAGATCCTGCCCTTTGGAACTCCTGGGGAAGTAAAAAAAGAAGTTAGGCGGCTAAAGAAAATTTTTGGCGAAAATTTTATTGTCTCCCCAAGCCACGAGACGCTTTTGCCGAATGTTCCGCCGGAGAATGTGGCCGCCATGGCGGAAGCGGCTCTGGAATAGCGGTTCAAAATTCGGCATTTTGGAACTGCCCGGTTGGGATTTTTTTAAAGGAGAGCTAATATGATTCAGCAAACCAAGCACCCCGGTCTTTCGTTAAGCAGGCTCGGCATAGGATGCTGGCCCTTTGGCGGAGGCGCTTACTGGGGTGATCAGGATCAAAAAGATGTAGACGGCGTAGTGCATACGGCCATTGAACAGGGACTTAATGTCTTTGACACCGCCAGGATGTACAATGACGGCGCAAGCGAAACATCTTTAGGAAAAGCGCTGCGGGGATACCGGGACAAAGCCTTTGTTATCTCCAAAGTAAACCCCGCAAAAGCATACCGCAAAACTTTAAGGGAAGAATGTGAAGCATCCCTTAAGTGCCTGGGTATGGATTACCTTGATATGTATATGCTCCATTGGCCCATTAACCCTCTGGGGATAAAGCACTTTACAAAAGACGAAGCCGTGATTGCCAACCCGCCTGCCACGGCCGAAGCATTTGAAACCCTTGCAACCCTAAAACAAGAAGGAAAAATAAAGTATATCGGCATAAGCAATTTTGGCATAAAACAAATGACCGAAGCGGTAAGCGTGTGTCCCGGCATTGCGGTAAACGAGCTGCCCTATAATATTATTTCACGGGCCATTGAGACCGAGATTATGCCGTTTTGCGACGCCCACAATATTGCTATTATTTCCGCGATGACTTTGCAGCAGGGAGTATTGACCGGACTTTACAATGCCGCGTCGGAAGTCCCGGCTCACCAGGCCCATTCGCGTCATTTTTCCATGGAAACAGGCAAAGGGACTTCACGGCACAACGAAGCCGGCGCCGAAGCCGAAGTGTTTGAAACGGTCGCCCTGTTAAAAAAACTTGCCCCGGAACTTGGCATTTCCGTCGCCCAGCTTTCCATTGCCTGGGTTCTCTCTAACCCCAACATCGGTTCCGCGCTGGTCGGTTCACGTACCATTAGTGAGCTTTTGGAAAACATAAAAGTGCTGGATATAAAACTGCCCGCGGAAATTAAGGCGCAAATTGACGCGGTAAGCCTTAAAGTTCTGCAAAAACTTGGCTCAAGTCCCGACTATTATGAAAATTCAAAAGAAAGCCGGATTTTTTAGGACAGGCCAATATGCAATCCATGTCGTCGATTGATCGTTTTTTTGCCACCATTGAAAGACAAAAGGTAGACAGGCCGGCGGCATGGCTTGGGGTCCCCCACGAAGATTCGGAGCAGGGCCTTTTTGCGGAATATGGCGTCGCCAATCTTCACGAATTAAAGCTTGCGGTGGGGGATGATTTTTACGCGTCCCGGCTGCCTTTACGCTTAAACGGCAAGGCTGTATCCAAGGTGTGGGACTGGTACCTTGACGGGCTTACGGATCGGAAAAACCGTACCCTCACAGCCGATGGCTGTTTTAAAAACTGCGAAGAAATCGCGGATCTTTCTTTTTTCAAATGGCCGGACCCGGCGGAATGCCTAAAAGCCGAAGACTGCCGCGGTATGGCGGATATGGTTCCCCCGGGGAAAACCGGCCTGGGCCTCCTTTGGTCGGTTCATTTCCAGGATACCTGCGCCGCCTTTGGCCTTGAAACCGCTTTAATGAACATGGTGTCCAACCCGGAAATTGTTGAAGCGGTTAACAAAAAAATACTGAATTTTTATCTTGGGATAAACGAAATATTTTACCGCGCCGTTAAGGGCAAATTCCATGCCGTACTTATTGGCAATGACATGGGAACCCAGCGGGGGCTTTTGCTTTCGCCGGAGTTGGTACGCCGTTTTGTAATGCCCGGCTGCAAAGCCCTGGTGGAACAGGCTCACAGTTACGGCTTAAAGGTTATCTACCATTCCTGCGGTTCCATTGCGGACATTATTCCGGATCTTATCGCGGCAGGGGTAGATGTAATTCATCCTATACAGGCTTTGGCCGCGGGGCTGGAGCCCGCAAACCTTAAACGGCTCTATGGGGAAAAAACCGCCTTTTGCGGCGGCGTGGATACCCAGCAGCTTTTGGTTTTTGGGAGCGTCAAAGAGGTGGCGGCAAAGGTACGGGAACTGCGGGAGATTTTCCCCACAGGTTTAATAATTTCCCCCAGCCACGAGGCAATTCTTGTCGATGTACCGCCCCGCAATATTCGGGTATTATTTGAGGAAGCAACAAAAATCTACTAACTTAACATCGTAAGGAGAAGCTTATGAAAGCTTTATTAATGGAAGAATATAAAAAATTTAAGTATACGGATTTTCCGGACCCCAAAATCGAGGACAGCCGGGATCTGCTGGTACGCATAAAGGCATCTGCCATTTGCGGTTCCGATGTCCACGGGTTTGACGGCTCCACAGGCAGAAGAAAGCCGCCCATTGTGATGGGGCACGAGGCGGCCGGGGAAATTGCCGAAACAGGCCCCGGAGTTAAGGCTTTTAAAAAAGGCGATCGCATTACCTTCGATTCGACTATTTTCTGCGGTGAATGTTTTTACTGTCAAAACGGCATGGTTAACCTTTGCGATAACCGCATGGTGCTGGGGGTTTCCTGCGACGAGTACCGCCGACATGGCTGTTTTGCCGAATATGTGGTTATCCCCGAGCGCATTGCCGTACCGCTTCCCGAAGGGCTTTCTTATGAAGAAGCGGCCTGCACAGAGCCTGCCGGAGTCGCCGCCCATGCGGTAAGACAAACGCCTTTGGGCCTGAATGATACTGTCGCGGTGGTGGGCTCGGGGCTTATCGGGAATTTAATTATTCAGATTTTGCGCGCTTCCGTCTCGGGCAAGATCATCGCCCTGGACACCGACGCCTCACGGCGGGAGACGGCAAAGTCTTTTGGCGCCGACGCGGTTTTTGATCCCGCGGAAAACGATTTGCAAAAAAAAATAGAGACTCTTACAAATGGCCGCGGTATCGATCGGGCGATTGAAGCGGTGGGCGCGACCGCTCCAATCAAGACTGCCATCTCCATTGTCCGAAAAGGCGGCTCTGTTACTCTGGTAGGAAATGTAAGCTCGAATATCGATCTTCCTTTGCAGCAGGTAGTTACACGGCAATTAAGCCTGTACGGCTCTTGCGCGATTTCCGGGGAGTACCCAATAGCCCTGGACCTTATGGCGCGAAAAAAAATCGACATAAAACCCCTTATCAGCGCCACTGCCCCTTTAAGCGAGGGAGACCTGTGGATGAACAAGTTGTATAACAGAGAAGATAACCTTTTAAAGGTAGTTCTTATCCCTTAAACACAAACGGAGAAAATTATGCGGGAAAAAGTACGAATAGGATTGATGGGCTACGGAAAAGTGGCAAATATTCATGCCGAAGCGTTAAAGGCAGCGCCTAACGGAGAGCTGGTTTCGGTCTGCGGAAGCTTTGCCCCGGAGCTGCGAAACGATTTTGCCGCCAGATGGGGAATCGCTTCCAGGGAAACCGTGGAAGATATGGTCCAAAAGGACAAGATTGACGCGGTGATTGTAACTACGCCCCATCCCCAGCACCGCGACTGCGCGCTGGAAGCATTTGCGGCGGGCTGCCATGTGCTTGTGGAAAAACCCTTGGCTGTAAGTACGGCGGAATGTGATGATATGATTTCCGCCTCAAAAAAAGCCGGAAAAATTCTCTCTGTAGGAAGCCAGCGGCGCTGGTTCCCCGCCTGCCAACGCATGAAAGAAGCCATTGCCGCGGGAAAAATCGGCAAACCTTGTCTTGCCCAAATTACGATTCTTGGCTGGCGGGACGAAGCGTATTACCAAAGCGATCCCTGGCGGGGAAAGTGGAAAACCGAAGGGGGCGGCATTCTTATTAATCAGGCGCCGCACCAGATCGATCTGATGAATTTCTTTATGGGCCCCATAGAAGAAATAAAAGGGTACTGGGATAATTTTAATCATCCCTATATCGAAGTTGAAGACAGCGCTGTAGCGGTGGTAAAATTTAAATCCGGCGGCCTGGCTTCGGTATTGGTAAGCAACTCGCAGAAGCCCGGCATTTACGCAAAAGTCCACGTGCATGGCAGCGCTGCCTGGTCGGTAGGGGTACAGACCGACGGCGGCGCCATGTTTATTGCCGGAATGAGCAGCATCACCGAGCCCCCTTTGAATGATCTTTGGACTATCGAAGGCGAAAAAGAATTGCTTGACAAATTCCGCGCCGAAGACGAAGCATTTTTCAAAACCATAAACGCAACGGTGTACTTTTTTACACAACAGGCCAAAGATTTTTGCGCCGCGATTTTGGAAAACCGCCAGCCTCTGGTAAGCGGCGAAGATGGCCGCGAAACGGTGAAGTTTATCGAAACCATGTATAAACAGGGCAGAAAAACCAACGCTTAATAGCCGGTTATTTTATTTTTGTTAACCGCCGCAATTTGACGAAACAATACTGCCTATAGGGAACCTCCGGAAACCCCGGTTGGGTTCCCATAGGCTCCCTATAAGTACATTTTTAAAAGTCAGGTTAAAACGGTTCAAAGACGGCGCGCCCCTTTCGTACCTGTTCAATTACCCTTTTAAAATGCTTTCTGTCCCACACCACAGGCACAGGATAAAGGGGGTTTGACTCATGCGCCGCCCACTTTGCCATTTGATCAATATCTTCATCTTTTATAAAATCGAAATTCTTTGGGATGCCCATACGTTCATTCATTTGATAAATCGCGTCGATAAACAATTTTGCTTTTTGCTCCACAGTCCGGGAAGCTTCGGCCACTCCCGCGCATTCGGCGAGTTTCGCAAGTTTTTTGTACACCGCCTTGCCGTAATCTTCCAGCACGATGGGCATAATTACCGCATTGGCAAGGCCGTGGGGGGTACCGTAAAGGCCTCCCAGGGCGTGGACTATAGCGTGAATATTGCCGACCCCCGCACGGGTAAACGAGAAACCCGCTTTATACGAAGCTTTTAGCATCGCCTGCCTGGCTTCAAGGTTTGATCCGTCGCGGTACACTTTTTCCAGATTTTCAAAAATTGTTTTTGCAGCTTCCAGGGCAAAGCGCCGGCTTTCCTTTGTACTAATTGTCCAGCAGAGGTAACTTTCTACAGCATGGGTTAAAGCGTCCATGCCTGTAGCCGCGGTAATTGCCGGGGGAAGCCCCGCGCTAAGCTCGGAATCAAGAACGGCATACCTGGGAACCAGACAAAGATCCATAATGGCGCATTTATGATGGGTTTCTGTATCCGTAATAAGGGCGGCAATGGTAGTCTCGCTGCCTGTCCCGGCGGTAGTAGGGATGGCGATAAAAGGGGCGATCTTTCTTCGCACTTTAAAAAGGCCCTTAAGCTGATTAACGCTTCGCCGCGGCCGCACAAGCCGGGCGGCTGCCCCCTTGGCAGCGTCCATGGCGGAACCTCCGCCAATGGCAATAAAAGCGTCGCAGAGCCCGGAACGGTAAACTTCCACTATTTTATTCACCGTGTTCACCGAAGGGTTAGGCTCCACTTCGCTGTAAAGGGCATAGGGAATACCCGCCTTGTCAAGAACGCTTTGTACCCGGGATACGATCCCCGCTTTAACCAGGCCGGGATCGGTTACCACCAAAGGCTTCGCCGCTTTGCAGCTTGCCAACAACTCCGGAATCCTGTTTATACTTCCCGCCCCTTCCACAGTGATGGCTTTACGCCAGGGCAGAGGCAAAGCGGCACAATTAAAAACGAACTGAACTATACGGCAGCCCAGGCTTAATAAAAACATAATATCCTTCTGTAAAACCACGGTTGGCCTGCGGCGCGGCTTTCTCTTGCCGCTTATTTTTTTAATTAGTATCTGTCCTCAAAGCCGGTTACTTTGCGGACAGACCTTGCGTTACATCTCTCCTAAAAAGTTTGATAACTTTAATCGGACACTTTTCAACACAGGTTCCGCAGGAAGTACACTTCTCATAATCAACTACCGGGATGCCATTTACCATTTTAATGCACTTTTCCGGACAATTTTTAACACAAAGCTCGCATTTGATACATCCGTGTTTACAGTTTTTCCCCACCATTGCTTTAAGTACATTCAAATTGGAACAGAGGGGGATAGCACCCTTAAGATCTTTTGGAACCACCCGGATAATATGCTGGGGACATTCCGCGGCGCAGGCCCGGCAACCGGTACATTTTGTATAATCAATTACGGGTATGCCGCCGGGCCCCATGGAAAGGGCGTCGAACTTGCAGACTTTTACACAATCGCCAAAACCTTGGCAGCCCCAGGAACAGCCTTTGATGCTCCCTGTGGAAATCTTTGCGGAACGGCAGTTTTGAACGCCGATATATGTACCCTTTAGGATGGCTTTGTCTTTGGTTCCCCGGCAGGCCAACACCGCCACCTGGGGCGTTATGTTGGCGCTGCCCCCAACCAGGGCCACAATTTTTTCCGCCACACTTTTTCCGCCAACGCTGCATTTATTGCCCGGGGCCTTTTGCGAGGCCACTGCGGCGGCGTATCCGTCGCAGCCCGGGAAACCGCAGGCACCGCAGTTGGCCCCCGGCAGCATAGCGCGCAGCTCAGCCACAAGGGGATCTTCGGCAACAAAAAACATCTTCTTAAAAAACCCCAGGGCGCTCCCCAGTAAAAACGCGAGGACAGCGGCGAATATTGCTGTAATTACAATAATGTTCATATCATTCCCCTATTTAACAAGGCCCGAGAAGCCCATAAATGCCATCGAAAGAAGGCAAGCGCTGACAAACAAAACAGGAGGGCCTTTTAAAAACGCCGGTATCGGGCTGGTTCGTATGCGTTTCCTTATCCCCGCCAAAAGCAGCAGCGCCAAAAGGAAACCCAGGGCTACTCCCAGAGCATACACTACAGACTCGATAAAATTAAATTCTTTGGAAATATTATTTAGTGTAACATAGAGGATTGCGCAGTTGGTAGTAATCAGGGCAAGATAAATCCCCATAGAATTATAAAGACCCGGAACACATTTTTTTAGGTAAAATTCTACCAACTGCACCAGGGCGGCAATAACCAGAATAAACGCCAGGGTTTGTAAAAACTTAAGCCCCAGGGGTTCAAGAATAAAGCGGTAAATAGGCCAGGTAACGCAGGTTGCAAGCACGGTTACAAAAGTAACCGCGAGGCCCATACCTATAGATTTATTCTCATCGGTTGACATGCCGATGAAAGGACAGAGGGCAAGAAAACTCATAATCACAATATTATCAATTAACACGGCTTTAATAAAAATAGTAAACAGGTTCATTTTGCGCCCCCATTGTACAATCGTGTTTTAAGAAAAAGCCCCAGGCTGATAAAAAGCGCAAACACCAAAAAGCCTCCCGGCGGCAGAGTGAAAAAAAGGATGGGGGTATAACTTGCGCCCAATACATCAACACCCAAAATGGAACCGGCGCCCAGAATTTCCCGCACCAGAGAGATGCCCACCAGTACCCAGGTATAACCCAGACCCATGCCCAATCCGTCGGGGATTACCCTGGACAGCGGCTGCTGTGATGCAAAAGCCTCGACACGGCCCATGATTATACAGTTTACGACGATAAGCGGAATAAAAAGGCCCATGCTGGCCGAAAGATCCGGAAAGTAGGCTTGCAGCACATAATCTATAATGGTAGTAAACGCCGCAATAACGATGATAAAAACCGGAATCCGCACCGCCTGGGGAATGAGCTTACGAAAAAGTGAAATTACAATTTCCGACATAAGCAGCACAAAGGTCATGGAAAAACCCATGCCAAGGCCGTTGGCAACAGAAGTGGTTACCGCCAATGACGAACAAAGGCCTATCATCAAAACCAACAGGGGGTTTTCGTTGATGAGACCGTTGGAGAATATTTTCCAAAAGTTTTTCATTCTGCTTCCTTCTTCAAGGCGGCGCCTGAACCGGCAAGCCAGTTTCTGCCCGCAATCCCGGCGCTGTTTACAACCCGGGACACCGCCCTGCTTGTGATGGTTGCGGCAGTAATTGCTTCTATCTTCCCGCCGTCATTTGTTACCTTGATATTGCCGTCGGCTTCCATACCGGTAAACTGATCGTAAAACGTTTTGGTGTTGGCGGGCTTGTCCACAAAATAAGCGGCCGAGCTCGCGTTCGCCCCAAGGCCGGGAGTATCGGTATTTTGCAAAATGCGAACACCGGCGATTCTGCCTCCCGCGTCTACGCCAACAAGGGCGGTAATTGTATCATTAAAGCCCTGGTCAGAAGCGTTAAGGGCAATGCCCGCAAGGGCTCCGCCGGACTTTGCGGCATACGCTGTCCCGAATTTCACGGTGTCTCCATCCGGGCCCGAAAAACCATCGATACTTTCAAAAACCGCGTCTTTTCCAAAAATATCCATAAGCGCCGCATTAAGTTTGGCGCTTTGATTTTCCGCAATCCGCTCCTCGGTGGAAGCATACACAAAAGCCAATGCCACGCAGGCAACCGTTGCAAAAACCATCAAGGCAAACGCAAGCTTTAATATTTCTTTCATTTTGAAGCCCCCCCGGATTTTACCTTAACGGGCTTTACATAGCCGAGCTTTTTGTTGAGCAGTTTGTTAAGGAAGGGAACAGTGGCATTCATAATAAGAATGGCATAACTTGTGCCTTCGGGATAATTCCCGTATTGGCGGATAAGCACGGTAATAATACCCGCACCGCAGCCAAAAATAAGTTTGCCTTTTTGGGTAAGCGGAGCGGACACATAATCGGTAGCCATAAAAACTGCGCCAAAAGCAACACCGCCCGCCATAATCGCCACAAGCGGATCCCCCCCAAATACAAATGACAAAACGAAAGTCGAGGCAAGCATGGTAACAGGGGCACGCCAATCTATGGTCTTTGTCAATAAAAGAAACACAAAACCAACAATAATCATGGCCATCGAAGATTCACCTATGCAGCCCGCGCGGGTTCCTATAAATAAAGTTTTAATAATTCCGCCATAAGCCCCGCCCAGATCCGAAAGGCCGTCGCCAAATTTGACAAGCGCCATAGGGGTCGCGCCTGACACCGCGTCGGTAAAGGGGGCTGTCCAGGTAGTAGCGGCGACAGGGAAACTCATGAGCAAAAATGCCCTGCCGATTAAGGCGGGGTTAAACACATTTGCCCCAAGACCGCCAAAAAATTCTTTGGCTACCACAATGGCAAAAATCGAGCCAAGGGCGGTCATCCACAACGGCATTGCCGGGGGCAGTACCAGCGCCAAAAGCAAGCCCGTTACCGCCGCGGAAAGATCGGCGTTGCGCATATCCTGCCGGGTGATTTTTCTGAACACCAATTCGGCAAGCTCCGCCGCGGCCACCGACACCAGGATATTGAGCAGGGCGGAAATGCCGTAAATAACCACCCCAAAAACAGTAACCGGCGCCAGCGCGATAAGCACATAGGCCATAAGGCGGCGGGAATCGACCGGTGAAGCGATGTGCGGGGAAGATCCCAAAAGGGGCGGATGAGGCATCCCCGAAAGTACCGGCGGTTTTAACACCGGGGGTACTGTTGTTTTTTCCGAAGCTGAATCTGACATTGCCACTCCTTGGCTTTTACAGCCTATGCTTTGGCGGAAGAGCTTTTTTCCCCTTCCGCGGGTTTGAAATGTTCCGCCATGCGCCTGCCCGCTTCAGCCGCGGCTTTCACGGCCTCGGCAGCTTTCTTTGCCTCCGCCGCCAATTGCTGGGAGAGGCGCAGGCGCTGCTTGCCTGCCCTGAAACGCTGGGTCAGCTTAATGCGGGCGGGGCACATATACGCGCAGCTTCCGCATTCTATACAATCCAAAAGACCCGCCCGTACCGCGTCGTCAAGGTCGCCTGCCTCAAGGGCCTCGTTCATGAACACGGGGCTAAGTTTACAGGGGCAATTTCTGATACAACGCCCGCAGTGAATGCAGATCCCTTCCGCTTCGGCAAGGATTTCTTTTTCTGTCAAAAGAATTATGCCCGAAGTGTTTTTTTGGATCGGGATTGAAACAGAAGGCACCGCGTTCCCCATCATGGGGCCGCCGTAAAGGATCTTGCTTAATTTGGAATAGTCAATTTCCATAAATTCCGGGGGAAGGTCGGTCAGCAAAGTGCCGATTGGCGCCCGGATATTTTTTGGCGTCTTGCACGCGCCTCCTGACACGGTAAGGTCCCGGTCTACCAAAGGCTTTCCCAGGGTAAAAGCTTCGGCCACAGCCACTATGGTGCCAACATTCGACACAATGCAGCCCGCGTCCATGGGGAGGCCGCCGGACGGCACTTCCCTCCCGGTAAGGGCTTTGATAAGCATCTTCTCGCCGCCCTGGGGGTAAAGAGTTTTACACAGCCCAATGGAAATCTCCCCGGAATACCCGCCCAAGCGGATCTCCCGCTCCAGCATGGGAATAAGCTGTACTTTATTGTCCTCCATACCGATGATGGCTTTGTTTACCCCGGTAATTTTCATGAGGATAGCCAAGCCCTTCAATAGAACATCGGGTTTTTCGGTCATTACCGCTTCGTCGGTGGTAAGGTAGGGCTCACATTCCGCGGCGTCCGCGATAATAAAGTCGATGGTTTTATTGGGAGGCGGATTAAGCTTTACATGAGTCGGAAAACCCGCGCCGCCCATACCTACCAGCCCCGCGTCCCGAATGCGCTGTAAAGCTTCTTCTTTGGTACAGGTAAAC
>JAIRLQ010000019.1 GCA_031259345.1 Treponema sp. | reverse complement strand
AGCCAGGACTGGTCGGCAATTACCGCCCACATCCCCGGCTTAAAAGTGATGTTTCCCGCTACCCCCTACGACGCAAAAGGCATGCTTAACCTTGCCCTCCGGGGAAGCGATCCGGTAGTATTTTTTGAAAGCCAGCTTCTTTATGACAAGGGCGAGCAGTTTGAAAAATCAGGCGTCCCCGAAGGCTATTATGAAGTACCTGAGGGCGAGCCTGCTATCCGTAAAACCGGAAAGGACATTACCATTGCTACCATCGGCGCTACGCTTTACAAGGCTATGGACGCGGAAAAAATCCTTATAGATAAATACGGCCTTGACGCGGAAATTATCGACATAAGGTTTATTAATCCCCTAAATTATGAAAAAATTGTTGAATCCGTAAAAAAGACCGGACGCCTGCTTTTGGCAAGCGACGCCGTTGAGCGGGGTTCCTACCTCCACAACATCGCTTCCAATGTAACACAGCTTTGTTTTGATTACCTTGACGCGCCCCCCGCAATCGTGGGCAGCCGCAACTGGATAACCCCCGCGCCGGAATGTGAACACTACTTTTTTCCGCAAGTGGAGTGGATCATCGACGCGATTCACGAAAAGATCCTGCCGCTTAAAGGCCACACGCCTGCCACAGCAGAGACCAATTTGGAAATCTTAAGAACAAACCGTTTGGGGGTATAATTTGTTGAACTATCAGGCAATCAACGACAGCGCGCTCGCGCCGGAGGAGCGCATTGAGGTGCTTAAACAATTTGTCAATGCCGGGGGTCTTTCGGGGATGCCCGCTTTTACCGGGGAGATCAATAATCATATCCACACCATCTACAGTTTTAGCCCTTATACGCCGGCAATGGCAGCGCTTAAAGCGCGGGAAGCGGGACTGGAAGCCGCAGGTTCGGTTGATCACGACTCTCTTTCCGCGGCAGAAGAAATGCGGGAGGCCTGCAAAATCATTGACCTTGGCTGCGTTACGGGTTTTGAAATGAGGGTAAGCCTTAAGCATACCGAGTTTGCAAACCGTAAAACAAACAGCCCCGACTCGCCGGGAATTGCGTACATAACTATTCAGGGCGTACCGCCTGTGGCAAAGGAAAAAGTTAACGCTTTTCTTAAGCCTATTTGTGTTGAGCGGGGTAAACGAAACCGGCGTATGGTGGAAGCGCTTAATACCATTCTTTTAAAAGCGGGAGAAGCGGCCATTAACTATGACAAAGACATACTCCCCCTGACCCAGGCGGCAAGAGGCGGCAGCGTTACCGAGCGGCATATCCTTTATGCCCTTTCCCTTAGCCTTATACGCCGGGCGGGAAAAGGTGAAGCGCTTGTTGGATTTCTTGAAGACAAATTCGGTTTGGCCCTGACAGAAAAAAACAAAAACCTGTTAAGCGACCAGGCCAACCCCTACTACGATTACGATCTTTTGGGGGTTTTAAAAAGTTCCTTTAACGACAAAATCTATATACAACCTGACGGGAATGAATGCCCGCCGGTGGAAGACGCCACTTTTTTTGCGCGTTCCATTAACGCCGTACCCGCCTACGCTTATCTGGGGGATGTCGGCGAATCTCCTACAGGAGACAAAAAAGCCGAAAAATTTGAAGACGGCTTTTTGGACGAGTTAATCTCCAGGCTGACTGATTTTGGCTTTCAGGGTATTACCTACATGCCTCCCAGAAATACCGCCGAGCAGCTTCGGCGCCTTAGAGAGCTGGCGCTAAAAGCGGGACTGCTTGAAATATCGGGGGTTGACATTAACAGCCCCAGGCAGCTTTTCCGGTGCCCGGAAATAAGACGTCCGGAATTCGCCCTGCTTCTTGACACTACATGGGCTTTGGCGGCTCATGAAAAACTTGCCGCTTCCGATGCAAGCCGGGGAATCTTTAACCCAAAAGATCCCCTGGCGGGAGAACCCCTGACGGAACGGATCAGGGCTTTTGCCGAAATTGGCAGAAAGGAGATACGGAAATGAACACATTATTTGCGCCTGTTATTCGGGGGGCGGTTTTAGGAAAAACCGGCGCGCCGTGCATCGTTAAGCCAGCGGAACAGGCCGCTGCGGGCGCTCTGGCAATCACCGCCAAAGGCAGCGCAACAGACAGCGATGTTACCAGCGCCATAACAGATGCCATTAAAAACAACTCCGCCGCGCCCAAAGCCGTGGCGATTTGCTTTGGTGAAAAAACTTTTCATTTTACCATTGAGCATGGACAGGCCCCAAAAACCAGGGCCGATGTAGTCCGGGGAAAGGTCGCCCTGGTTACCGGGGGCGCTCAGGGTTTTGGCGAAGAAATTACCCGGGGGCTTATTGCCGAAGGGGCTGTCGTTTTTATTGCCGACCTTAACATTGCCGGCGCAAAAGCCCTTGCGGAAAAACTTAACGGCGAAAACGGCAAGACTGTTGCATACGCCGTGGAAGTAAATGTCGCGGATGAAGAGTCGGTGCAAAAAATGTTTGAAACTGTCACCTTGACAATCGGCGGCCTTGACCTCTGTATTTCAAACGCCGGGGTGCTCAGGGCCTCAAGCATTCTGGAACAGGACATTTCCGGTTTCAAGTTTGTTACCGATATCAATTACATTGCCTTTGCCATTGTTACCAAGCATTGCGGCATCATCATGAAAAAGCAGAACCTTGCGGCAAAACTCTGCGCGGCAGCTTCAGCTTTTGGCAATGTATTGACTACAGACATCATCCAAATCAACTCAAAGTCGGGCCTTGCGGGCTCAAACAAAAACGGCTCCTATGCGGGGAGTAAGTTCGGCGGCATAGGGCTGGTACAGAGTTTTGCCCTTGAGCTGATTGAATGGAACATTAAGGTGAACGCCATTTGCCCCGGCAACTTTTACGATGGCCCCCTGTGGTCAGATCCGGTTAAGGGCCTTTTTGTGCAGTACCTTAACGCCGGCAAAGTGCCCGGGGCAAAAACCATCGCCGATGTTAAAACATTTTACGAAGCCAAGTCGCCCATACACCGGGGCTGTACCGGCCCCGATGTGCTTAAGGCGGTTTTTTACGCCGTAGAACAGGTGTTTGAAACAGGCCAGGCCATCCCTGTAACAGGCGGCCAGGTAATGTTAAGTTAACCAACATTTATATTAATATGTAGTAAGGAG
>JAIRLQ010000137.1 GCA_031259345.1 Treponema sp. | reverse complement strand
AAATCCCGGACAAAGTACCGCGGAAGGGCAATGAAAAACCGGGAAAGCCAGGGAATAAAGATAAAACAGAGCAGGGCCGGGACGGGCTTTATATCTTTTGCAAACAAAACCAATGCCGCACTCAGAGCGCACAGGAGAACGCCCGCAAAAACCGCGGTATCCGCCAGATCGGCCGCCAAAAGCCGTATTTGCCAAAGCAGGATAAAGAGCGCGATAGTCCTGGGGATTAGTGCAAAAGCCCAGGGGCATTTTTGCGGAAAAGCCCGGCTGTTTTTCTCCATAATGCAAGATATCATTAATAAAAGCCTTTGTTTAGGGTTTACCCAAAGGGCAATTAATGTTATTCTTTAAAAAAATGGATAAGGAGAAAGATGATGAGCGAACCGGCAAAAAGGGACCCAAACGCCCCAAAATTTCTTCAGATTACTGTTACCGATAATGACGGGAAGCACTGGGGAACCATGATAGCCAACACCAAAGAATTTGCTTCGGGGTCCGTTGGCTTTTATGCCTCTGACAAGATCACAAACCCCAATAGCGGCGAGCGCTATCAGTGTGGTCTTACATTCACCCTGATCGGATCAAAGCCGGAGAAATAGCCCAAAAGATGCCCAATTTTGAACTTGTTTCAAGTGTAGTATCATTGGACTTGTTCAATAACCCGGTTGGTTATCGAACAAGTCTTGCAAAATGTTCCGCATTTTGCTGTTTTTCAGCGGAAGTTGTTTAAAAACTGAGGTTTTTAAACAACTCTATTATTATTTAAGGAGTAATTATGGGGAAAACAACGGCAAAAGATCCCGGCAGTGTTCTTTTATCTTTTATCAGGGATTTTGGGATCAACCCTTCAAGGCTGGGAGCGGCAGTTAAATTAAGCCAGTCAACCATCAGACAAATCACTCTTAACAAGATGAAAATATCTGTTCCGGTGGCATTACGTTTGGCAAAATGTTTCGGAAATTCCGCTGAATTCTGGATCGAAACCCAGCTTAACTATGAGCTGGAAAATGCCTCGAAAGATCCTGAACTAAAGGCCGAACTTAAAGAGATACAAAAAATCAAAAAACCGGACGGTGTCTCAAAAAAGGCTTCGCCAAAAGCAGAAGTTAAAACCCGGGGTACAAAAAAAACAGGGCCTGCTAAACCGGCAAAAAAAGCAAAACCCGCAGCCCGCCGCGCCGTTTCCCGCAGGGGCCGGCCAAAAAAATAATAGAGTTGTTTAAAAACTTCAGTTTTTAAACAACTTCCGCTAAAAAAACAGCAAAATGCGGAGCATTTTGCAGGACTTGTTCGGTAACCAACCGGGTTATTGAACAAGTCCAATACGCTTACAAATAAAGAAACCCGCCGGAGTTTGTTGCGCTTCGCGCAAAAAACCGTATAAAAGTCCACAAGCGCAACAGGCTCCTACAAAGCCGCGGTGTTGACATGGGGATGTATTCCCTGTCTTCTGCTGTAGCGGTTCAGGCAGGCCTTTGCGGCTTCTCCCCATTCTCTCCCCGGAAAGGGCGGGTAAAGAAAATGCAGGTCTGTCTCCCTGCCGGGCAGGCGTTTTCGTAAAAAGCGGTCAAGGGCATTTCCTTCCAGGCTTGTTCTGGGCAGCGCAAGGATCAGCACGCCCCGATCTTCCGGGGCATCGGGAAGATTTTCCGCAGAAGAGAGGGGCAGCGCCGCAGGCCAGGACAGGGCAGATGCAAACCCGGCGTTTTTTCTTTCGGCGTCTTCGGGGCTTCCCAACAATACTTTTCCCCCTGTGTATCCTATAAGAATATCTATTCCCCGGGAAGAAAATTCCAGCGCCGCGGCTAAAGCATTTTCGCAAAGCATATCAACGCTGACGCGCGCTTCATGAAGGGTAAAAAGCTCTTCATCTGCCTGGGTATCAATCAGAATTAAAAGACGCGAATGGGGCGGCGGCTCGCTTTCCCCTTCCCGGACAAAAAGTTCTTCCTGGGGGCCGTGGCCGTAAAGCTTCCAGTTGATCCTCCGGGGGTCGTCGCCGGGCACATAGGGCCTGTGATCCGTAAGATCGTCTGTTTTGCGGTATTTGGGTTCTATACGATGCTCGGTTCCGCCGGACTCCACAGCCAAAGGAAGATAATCCCTGGCGGCGGTGGGGGCAACCAAAAGTCTGACCCCTTCAACAGGCTCCACAAATACACTGAACCTGAAAAAACCCGGGGCATCGGAAACAAAAAATTCATCCTCTGTGCCAAAATAAGCGCCCCGGCCTTCGGTTTTTAAAAACCCGCCTGCTAAAGCGGGATCAAAAATATGGCGGAGTTTTTTTCCGTCCCGGGTTTCCAGTTTTAGCCCGTAACGGAGTAATGTTCCGGGAAGGCGAAACCATTTTACGGGTTTTTCCCCGGCGGCCTTAATCTCCGCTGCTTCTCCAACAGTAAGCAGCGGGACTGCCGCGTCCGCATGAAAAGCCCGCCCCCGCTTTCGGTGAACCAGGCCCAAAAACAAAACGGCAATAAAACAATAAAACAAAATAACCAGGAATACGGCGCCCAAAAGGGTCAGGACAAGTTCTTTGCGTATCTGCCCGGCAATGAAGGCAAGAAGGGCGGCGAATAAAAAAAAGAACCCCAGGGTATTAAGATGGAGTCTTGATTCTTTCAAGACGCGCAATGCAGATCTCCTGTATTATTTTACCCGGCAGCGCTTTGCTTTCTTTAAGCTTTATCCTGTGTGCAAGGACGGGTACAGCCAAAACTGCCAAATCTTCGTCAATAACATAGGAGCGGCCCCGAACCAGCGCCAGCGCCTTAACTGCCTGAAGAAAGTGCAGGGCTGCCCTGGGAGACGCGCCCAGGCTAAAACCCCGGTGAATACGGGTGTCCCTGACAATATCTACCATCGCTTCCTTAAGGGAAGGATGACAGAAAAGCGTCTGAACCTCACGGCGCAGGGCAAGAAATTCCGCGGCGTTTAAAACCGGCCCAAGAGAGGGAAGGGTTGTCTCGCCGGGATTATCTTCAAGGATGGAAAGCTCAGTCTCCCTGTCGGGATAACCCAGAGAAAGGCGCAGCATAAAACGATCAAGCTGGGCTGCGGGCAGCGGAAAAGTCCCTTCGCTTTCGATAGGGTTTTCTGTGGCAATTACAAAAAACGGTTCCGGCGGCCTGTGGGTTGCCGCCCCGATTGTAACCTGCCGTTCGGCCATTACCTCCAGCAATGCTGACTGCACCTTGGGCGTGGTCCGGTTGATTTCGTCGGCAAGCACGATATTGGACAGCACCGGCCCGGGAATAAAACGGAAGCTCCTGGTTTCGGGATCAAAAATATCCACTCCGGTAATATCGTAGGGTAAAAGGTCCGGGGTAAATTGAATGCGTTTAAAAAGAAGCGGGCGGCCGTCTTCGCCGGAAATAAGCGCGGCCACAGTTTTGGCAACCGTTGTTTTGCCAAGCCCCGGGTTGTCTTCCAGCAGCACATGACCGCCTGCCAAAATTCCGGCAGTCAGTATTTCAAGAAATTGTTTCTTACCCCGGATAACCCGGGAAGCTCCGTCAATAAAGGCGCAGGCGGCTTCTGTTGTCTCCATTTCTCAAAGTTTAGCATGAAGGAATTTTTTTGTCATCGAGTCAGGCTGTATTTTGTTCCGGGTTGTTAAAACCCCAATTCTCCAAGCCATTCCGAGCAAAGCCTGGGCCATTCGGCGACGCGGGGATTAGGAGGCATTTCAGGATTACCGCCATCAGCCAAGGCCAGGCCATGCAGGCCTTTGGGAAAAACATGAAACTCAAAGGGGATGGCCCTGTCCGCAAGCTCTTTTACAAGATTCAGCGGAAAATGTATATCAACGCCCTGATCCTCAAAGGTATGCCAAATAAAATAGGGCGGCCCGCCGGTCTTTAAATGTTTTTCCGCGGAAAGAAATACCCTCTCTTCCATTGTATAGCCGTCGGTAAGCAATGGATAATCTCCACAGGCGCAAAGGGAAAGGCCCCCATAGCATTGGACTATAGCATTTGGCCTGGAAGAAACCCTGTCCAGGGGATCGGAAGATTCCCTGTCGCCTTCGTCAAAATGAGCCGCCAGCAAATTCGCTACCTGCGCCCCTGCGGAAAAACCCAGAACGGCAATTTTGTCCGGCAAAACATTCCATTCTTTTGCATGACTGCGGATAAGCCTTACTGCCCGCTTAACATCGTCCAATGCGTCAAACTGGGTATAAGGCAGACAGCGATAGTCCAAAACAGCGGCATTATAACCAAACGAGGCAAAGCGTTCAGCGACAGGACAGGCTTCAAACATTGATTTATACACAAAGCCCCCGCCGGGACATACAAGCACAAGGCCCCGGGCTTCCCTGGAAGCAGAAGCTATCCTGACGATACTCGGCGCCCTTTGTCCATATTCATTTT
>JAIRLQ010000015.1 GCA_031259345.1 Treponema sp. | reverse complement strand
GGAATCCCATGATCAAGACAGACCTGGTCAAATAACGCCTTCTCCCGTAGAGGCCGGAAACAGGGAGTATCCAGCAAGGGGGAAAAATCAAACTCCTTTATTTCCCCGGTAGAGAATTCAAGGCGCATACGGTAATCATCCAGTGGCTGGGCAACTATGACTTTCAGAAGCGGCACAGGGTTTCCCGCGTATGCTATGCCGTCTTTTTCGTACATGGCATTCCTCACTGCAAGGGGGCTATTCTTTCAAATGGATATGCGGTTTGTTATGTTGAACCGTATCCTTAAAGAGCATTTTTATCACGATGTTATAAAACCGGCTTAGTTCAGGCATCATATCTCCTCCCCGGTGTCCCGCATTTTTAATGTGGGACCCTCATAATCACAATCCAGCAGATCGGCAATTTTTTTCATGTCATCTTCAGAAAAATTTCCCTTGCTCATTTTGTTTGAAACATTTTGCCGCGTAGTTCCCATCTTGGCCGCCAAGTCAACAAAAGATATGCTACGTCGTCCCATGATGATCTTAATCTTTTCCGCAAAGGTTAAAGACATATATTCTCCTCTTTTAATTATACCCTTATCGGTTTACTTTGTCAACAAAATAACGAAAAGTAAATTTTTTTTCGTAAAAATACATATTTTACTTGGCAAAGACAAATAAATAGTGTACATTGTTGTTTGATAAACAAGAAAAGGAGCTTGAAACCATGACTAACAGCGAACTGAAAAACAAGGCGATGACCCTGGACAACAAGCTGGCCCTCGGATGGGAGACCTCCGCGCCGCTTTCGTGCAGGCGTGGATCATCGTGAAAGCCGGGGTCCTGGAACTGGCCGTCCGGGGGAGGCCTCCGGCGTGCCCGTCCCTCCCCCTTTTTGAAACCTCCGGGGCCGTTAGCTCCGGTTATTAACCACCTTACGCAGGGAAATAATAATAACCACGGACGGAGAGCACGGAGTTCACAGAGGGGGGAAGGGAAAAGAGAGAAAAACTGTCGTATTTCACCTCTTTCCTCTGCGAACTCCGTGTTCTCTGCGGTTGCTATTATTTCCCCTTTGGCGGGGACAGCCCGAAATATCGCGCGGATATGCCGGTATGGATGTGCCGAAATGGCAAACAATGCCATTGAACATTCAGGTTTTTCAACCCTAATATGGACAAACTTTTTCAAATATGTTAAGCTCATAAAAAGGAGAACAAAATGGCAAAATCGGACAAAGCGCTTGAGAATCTTAAGAAACTGTACGGCGATCAAACTGCCCTCAACAAGAAGATCCTTGCCGCGGAAAAATTGTACGCCGCGGAATTGAAGGCTGAGGCAAAAGCCGCCGTAAAACTGACAAAGGCCGCCAAACCCGCGGGAAGAACCGCGGCAAAAAAAGCCGGAGCCCCGGCAAGGCGGAAAGCCGCCGCCGCTAGACCGGTCAAGGCCTAGCAGTTTGTTGCGCTTTAGCGCAAAATCGTATAAAAATTCACTTCTGTTAATTTTTATACCCTGCAAACCGCATAAGGATGCCCATTTATCGGGATTTTTTGCATATTTATACAAAAAATCCACAAGCGCTACAGGCTCCTAGCAGAGCAGTCTCCCCGGTTCGGGGAGACTGTTTTCTTTGCGACAGTAAAATTAATAGCGCCTCTATATCCGCATACGCTCAAAGGATTGAACAAGTCTAATGGATTTAAACCGGAAGCATAGCAATACTATCACTTTTTGCGGTGCTGTCCGGCATGGCGATCGCTTTATTTTTTCCCGATAAGATAGTTCCAGGGATTGGCGCCGAACCGGATAAGAAAGTAGAGCCAGCCCAGGCCGAAACCTGCCAAATGGGTCAGGTGGGCAACGCCGCTGCGGAAGCCGGTTAGGGAGGAGAACAGCTCCAGGGCGGTAAAGCCCAAGACCATGACGGGCGCCTTGAGGGGGAGCAGGCCCCAAAGGTAGATTACCGCGTCGGGGAAGAAGGTGGCGTAGGCAAGCTGAACCGCAAAAATAGCCCCGGAAGCGCCCAGGAGAAAGACCTGATAGGCGCCGCTTGCCCAGTAGATAACAAAGGACACCACCCCTCCCAGGATGCCGGCGCTGAGGTAGTAGAGGAGAAATTCCTTGCTGCCCATCCGCCGCTCCACCTGAACGCCGAAAAGAAACAGGGCCAGCATATTAAAGAGAATATGGCTTATGCCGCCGTGGGCAAACATATAGGTAACAAACTGCCAGTAATACCCGTATCTGACGATGAGCGCCGGGTTCAAGGCTAGATAGCCGCTGAGCCGGGGGCTGATCTGCTGCATAACATAGACCAGCACGTTAACGCCGATAAGAAACAGGACCGTATTATCGTACCGGTACCGGAAAGGCTTACGGATGATATTCATACTATAAACATACAATTCAAAAGGGATATGGTCAACCAAAAGCGGCGTTTTTCCGGGAAGGCTACTTTGAAGAGAAGGTAACGCGGTTCCGCCCGGCCTGTTTCGACTGGTACAGGGCTTTGTCCGCCCGGTCAATCATGGCTTCCGCGGTGGCATCCAGGGTCTTTTCGTAACAGGCCACGCCGCAGGAAATGGTAAGCCGTATGATATTCCCCTTGTACTTAATTTCGCTTTCCGCTATGGTTGACCGGATGCGCTCGGCAACCTTCATCGCCAGGGTTTTTCCCGGATGCGCTATGAGGATGATAAATTCCTCCCCGCCGTACCGGGCGGCAATATCCGAACTGCGGATATTATCCATAAGAATC
>JAIRLQ010000092.1 GCA_031259345.1 Treponema sp. | reverse complement strand
GTATACCGCGGCGCTTGAAGAAAAAACCAGATATTTAATGCCTGTTTCGGCCATGGCGTTAAGAATGTTTACTGTGCCCGAAATATTATTAAGCGAATACTTTTCGGGTTTTAGCATGGACTCACCCGCCGCCTTGAATGCCGCAAGGTATACAACGGCGTCAAACTTTTTGCCTGTTTCGCCGCCGACAGTAATATCCTGCGCCCCCCGGCAGGCCCTTACCAGGCCGGGATAATCGAGGATAGTCCCGTGGATAAATTTTTCTTCCGGGAAAAGGTTTTCCCTAAGCCCGCTTGAAAGATTGTCAAAAACCGTTACCTCATTGCCCTGGTCAAGAAATTCCCTGGCAACATGGCTGCCGATGTAGCCCGCGCCGCCTATTATTAAAATATTCATATTTCCTAGAACGCCCAGGCGCCTCCAAAAGTAACTGCCGCGCCCTTTAATGTCCAGGATCGCAGATAACTCTGGGAGCGCATATCAAGGTGAATAAATATAGGCAGAACATACCAGTTAAAATCGAGGCCTATGCGGTTACGGGCAATGCCGTCTTCCATGCCGGTAAAGAATGAAAGGGTAAACCAGCGGCCTGCGTTAAGAGCCGTTTCGAGCCCCAAGTTGAAATAGGTCTCTTCCGACGGGTTTATTGCGGTAAAGCCGATATTTGGTTTTAGTACCAAAAGGTCTTTACCCAAAGGCCGGAAGAGTGAATAAAGATCCCATCTCATGGGCCGCACAACCCATTTGTCCGCGGAAGAATATTCAATATCCGTATCAATATCCGTATCCAGTTTTGGGTCGTCAAAAAAATTCTCGCCGTCTATTATGGTTTTGTTAAAATCCATGGAAAACCGCGTTGTAAGGTGGGCGGGAACAAGAGGAATATTGGTTGCGCTTATTCCTATATCCAAAATGGGGAAAAGCGCATATTCGGCTTTAAGGGAAAGGTCGAAGCCTCCGGAGTCTATGCCGCTAAAACTATCATCCCTGATTTTTGCCGAGGTATAGCCCTGCAAATCGCCCTTAAGGGTAACTTTTGCATTTTCTCCTGAAGTGTCGATTGTCGCTTTAACTTCGGAACGGGGTATGTAGACCAGGGGGATATAATGAGCGGCCCCGATAGACACATAAAGTTTGGGAATAATAAAGTTTTCTTTGTGCCAATTGCCCGAGAGGCTTTCGTCAAAAACAAAACCGGACATATAAAAACCGGCGTCCACTACCCGGTCGTTTTGGTTGCCTTTTCCGATAAACTGAATCAGATCTTTGGAAATGCCAAAGTCAAACCGGGAAGATATTTTTGAAAGGGAAAACCCCCAGCCCCAGTCTTTATAAATTTCGTTGGGGTTTTTGCTTGTTTTGTCGTAACCGGGCCTTTTGCCCTGCCAAGCGAAATCCACAACATGAAAATCAAACATAAAATTGACTTTTGCACCATCCTCGCTTAAAAAGCTGTCGTCGGCAATTTTGGAAAAATCCATGATCAGTTTTCCGTTTTCTTTCCAGTCATTGTTACCGGAAGCAAGAATGTCCGTTGGTCCAAAAGGAAGGTTGGTTGCCATGCCCATGCTGTAGTAGCCCAAAAGGCCAAGCCTAAAACTGGTATGGGGTTTTAAATGGTAAGTTACCGCATCCGGGTTATTAAAAAAATCGGAAATCTTTGACTGGGCGCCAATAGAGGCAGAGAGAGTGAGAATGCTTGCCAAAAGTATAATTGGTTTTTTCATGATACGCTCCTTTGTTTATAGCTCGTATTCTACTTGCGCTTTGGCGCTTATGGCCAGCCTGAGATCAAACTGCGGTACAAAACCGGGGTCCGGGTTTACAGGCGGGATACTGAATGTTGCGGGAGCATCGTCTTGCTTGCTGTCGCAGGGGACAATAAAGACAAATTCAGGTATTTCCGTAATGTCGTAGAGCGTAAATTTTTGGTCCTGGATCAGGCTGGGAGCAATTGTTATCGGGCGTTTGTATTCTCCGCCAGGCTCTTTAAGGGAAAGGGCAAAACTCCTGGGAAGCGAGTCGTTTTTTATATCTTCGATAATGAATTCGGCTTTTTGCAGTTTTCCGTAATCGCCCAGCATTTTGTTAAGATCAAAATCGCTCTTAAAGTTGTTAAGTTCCTCAAGTTCTACCCTGCGGTAATGATTTGATTCATTTGATTCATTTGATTCAATGGTAACAAGGGGATTTGTTTTGGGAATGGCGAATGAAAGGGGCAGAACAATGGCGATGGAGAAAGAAAATTTATCGCCTGTGCCATTCTTCTTAATAGTTACCTCGGTTGTATCTCCAAATTGATAATATAACGAACCTTTTGATTTGAGCAGATTAAGTATGCTGATGGATGAAATATCGAAACTGGCATCGGGAATTATAGTGCCGCTCGTCTGCCAGGCCCCATTGTTCATCTCGGGTTTGTTTGTTGCCACCTTGTCATACACTCCCTGATTGCCGACAAGGTAGCTTCCTTGTCCGGATGAGTTGCCGACCCATACTTTCATGTCTGCCTGGTTGCCGTTAAAAATATTGTCCGGGCTGTTGATAAAAAGGTATGCCGCGGCAGCGACAAATTCTATGCCCTGCAATTGATCGAGCATGCCG
>JAIRLQ010000012.1 GCA_031259345.1 Treponema sp. | reverse complement strand
ATTGTCCCCGCCCGTGGACGCGGGGCTATTTACAGCGTTTATTGCTTTATGATTACACGCAGCGCGTAAGGAGTTTCGTCCATCTAGCACCCAGCCGGGGCAGCGCCCGGGCGTCCTGTTTGTATTAGCGGATAAATGCGCTTACCTTGGCCTGCGGTCTTGCTCAGTACGCCAGCATCAGATTGAAGGCGGGAAGCCTTAGCTCGACATATTCGGTCTCGATAAAAAAAATGTTCCGCTCAAATCGTAAACAATGAAAATACAGTATGTATTCGCCCTGCGGCAAATCCAGCTTGATATTCTGATCCGAGAGGGCAATGCTTCCGCCAACCAGGAACGTTGTGCCATAGCCTTCCCGTGGGCCCGTACAGGCGGCGTTAACCCTGTAGCGGCTTCCGGCGGCAAAAGGCGCTTCCCGGGCGGCCCACTTGGCCATGGCGCTTTCGCCATGTATCTCCTCGTACCTTTCCTTGTCTGCCTTTCCAAAATGCCTGTCATAGTCCTGCTGCTTTTCTGCGGAAAGATAAGACTGTATATTGGAAAGCTTGCCTTCGGGATCGAGTTCCGCAACTTTTTTAAAATCCGCTATTCCCTTGGCGGCTTCGTTCAATTTAAAATAGTACACATTGCCCCGGTTAAAATAAGCCCAGATGTTTTGATCATCAAGTTTTACGGCTGTGTCAAAATCTTTGACGGCTTTTTTAAAATCCGGCTTGGCAATTTGTGAATAAGATACCCCGCGGTTATTATAAGCGTTCACATAATCCGCGTTATTATCCACAGCTTTGTCATAGTCTTTAAGGGCATTTTCAAAATCTTTCTTAAGGCTGTAAAGAAGCCCCCGGTAATAATAAGCCGATGCGTCTTTTGGCGTAATGCGTATTACTTCACCAAAATCGGACATTGCTTTATCACGCTGGTTTGTTCTGGAATAACATAGGGCGCGTTTGGAATATGCCTGAACAAAATCCGGAAAAAGTTCTATCGCCAAAGTATACTCCCCGACCGCGGCAGCCAGGTCGCCCTGGGTTTCCAGGGTTGAGCCCCGGCGGTACGCGGCGACGGCTTCTTCACTAGGCGCTTGGGCGGCGGAAGCGTCGCTTTGTTCCGCGCCCTCGTAGGTCAAGTCTCCACCCAGCTTTCTTGCTTGTGAATAATACCCATGAGTTTCCAAAAATCTTTCATATTCAGCATTCGCGTTATAGGCGGTTTCCGGATCCACAACGCCTGTGCCGCCATACACCTTCCGGCTGTCTATATAAGCCTGGTTCAGATCCTCCGGTTCAAAGTCCACAGAACCGGTAACGCATGAGACAGCAAGCAAAGCGGCCAGCCAAAAAAGACTTTTCATGTCCCATAGTTTAGTTTAAAATCGTGAACTATGTAAGCCCAAAGATATGCCTCTGTTAAAATCCAGCGCAAAGGGATATACTTTAAGGCGCTTCTAAAAACCCGGTTAGTTTTTAGGCGCCTTACAGTTTATTCCAAGGAGATAAATGTTATGGATTTTGTAAAAGAAATGAAAGCAAAGGCAAGGGATCTTCAAAAACGGCTGGTTCTGCCCGAAGGAACCGAGGCCCGTACTATCAAGGCGGCCAGGATTCTGGTTGATGAGAGGCTGGCTTCGGAAGTTGTGCTTTTGGGCAGGGAATCGGAGATTCAAAAAATCGCCGCCCAGGAAGGGGTAAATCTTGAAGGGGTTGAAATCATCAATCCCGAAATAGCGAAAAACTTTGATGCTTACGCCAATGAATTCTACGAACTTAGAAAGCATAAGGGAATGACCCCTGAGCAGGCAAAAATTGATATGCAGGACCCCATGCGCTGGGGCGCCATGATGGTAAAGCTGGGCCACTGTGACGCCATGGTAGCCGGTGCGGAACATGCCACTGCCGATGTGCTCCGGGCAGGGCTTGCGATCATCGGGACTATCCCGGGCCTTAAAACAGCTTCTTCCTGCTTTGTCATGACAGGTCTGGAAAGTCAATGGGGTTCCGGCGGTTCCATGATCTTTTCCGACTGTGCGGTAGTGCCCGATCCCAGCGCGGAACAACTGGCGGATATTGCCGAAAGCGCCGCCCAAAGCTGCCGGGAATTTCTTGGCGCAGACCCTGTAGTTGCCCTGATGTCGTTTTCTACCAAAGGTTCCGCCAAACATGATGATGTAACAAAGGTTCAAAATGCCGTTGAAATTCTTAAAAATAAAAAATGCGACTTCCTTTTTGACGGGGAGCTTCAGGCCGACGCGGCTTTGGTTCCTTCGGTAACAGAAAAGAAAGCTCCGCTCAGCCCTGTCAAGGGAAAAGTAAACACCCTTATTTTCCCCGACCTTGGAGCGGGTAATATAGGGTACAAGCTGGTGCAGCGTCTGGGCAAAGCCGAAGCTTTTGGGCCCTTCCTCCAGGGCTTTGCAAAACCTATTTCTGATCTTTCCCGGGGCGCGTCGGTTGATGATATTGTGGTAACCTGCGCGGTTACCCTTTCCCGTGCTAAGTGAGAGGGCTGGTAAAAAGGGAAAATCCGGCTTTTAAAAAACTCGCCCTTGCGGCGGAAGCCGGGAAGGCCGGCAACTATCGCAAGGCGGAGAAGATTCTTGGCGAACTAATCACCGAGTCCGATGCTCCGCCTGAGGCATGGCTTCTTCTTGGACGCGCGCTTCATGGGCTAAAAGATTATTCCCGTGCTCTGGCAGCCTTTAACGACTACCTGAAGCTGCGTCCAAGGTCCAGCCAGGGCTATCTTTTTGCGGGCAGGACCTATCTCGCCCTTGGGCTTCCCTACAAGGCGGTGCCCCTTCTAAGAAAAGCCCTTGACTGTAACCCGCTGGACCTGGAGGTAATGGCCCTGCTGGGGATAGCCTACCTAAAATCAAAACATTCCCAGGCTGCGGTGGACCTGCTTCAGGAAGC
>JAIRLQ010000518.1 GCA_031259345.1 Treponema sp. | reverse complement strand
CCATTAAAGCAAACGCATTTGCCGGCAACGCAAACAGGACGCCGGGCAAAGCCGTATTCCCCACTATAGTGGAATCTGAAATGCAATAAACACAGGAATAAGCCTGTTACAGGGCGGGGACAATCACCGGAGCAAAAACGTCTATGGAATTCCCCGCTGGAGAGACCCGCCCTGTAACAAAAGCTTCCATAAAGAATAATAGCGGCTATTGCCCATGAGCAGAGCAAGCCCCAGTATGCAAATACAAGGAACACAAGGGGCGGGGCTCGTAAGCGGACTCCTCCATAGTTTTTGCGGAGGTGATTGTCCCCGCCCGTGGAGATAGAGTTATCTACAGCGTTTATTGCATTAATGAGACAGCCCTTGACCAAGCCTTCTTCATGCCATACTATTTATAACATATTTGATTACGAAGGAGTATCCAAATGACAAGTTATAAAGAATTAGGCCTGGTAAATACCAAAGAGCTTTTTAAGAAAGCGGTATCAGGCGGTTATGCGCTTCCGGCCTATAATTTCAATAATATGGAACAGCTTCAGGCCATCATTCAGGCCTGTGTCGAAACCAAATCCCCGGTGATCCTTCAGGTTTCCTCCGGCGCCCGCAAGTATGCCAACCAGAACCTTCTTAAAAACATGGCAAAGGGCGCTACCGAATACGCTCACGAGCTTGGCTATGACATCCCCATAGTCCTGCACCTGGATCACGGCGACAGCTTTGAGCTCTGCAAAGATTGCATTGAGACAGGTTTTTCCAGCGTGATGATAGACGGCTCGCACCTGCCTTACGACGAGAATGCCGCCCTAACCCGCAAAGTTGTGGATTTTGCCCATGCCCAAAAAGACTATGTTACCGTAGAAGGGGAATTGGGCGTCCTCGCGGGGGTTGAGGATGATGTTTCCGCCGAACACAGCCATTATACCCAGCCCTCGGAAGTTATCGACTTTGTGAGCAAAACCAAAGTAGACAGCCTCGCGATTTCCATTGGCACAAGCCACGGGCGCGCCAAGTTCAAACCCGAACAATGTACCAGGGACGCCAACGGCATCCTTATCCCGCCTCCGCTCCGCTTTGACATTCTTGCGGAAATCGAAAAAAAACTGCCGGGCTTCCCCATCGTTCTTCACGGCTCGTCTTCGGTACCCATTGAGTACGTTAGGATGATAGAGCAATACGGCGGCCACCTGCCCGATTCGGTGGGCATCCCCGAAGAGCAGCTTCGCAAAGCCGCCAAGAGCGCGGTATGCAAGATCAATATTGATTCCGACGGCCGCCTGGCAATGACCGCGCTTATCCGCAAGGTCTTTGCCGAAAAGCCCGAAGAATTTGATCCCCGCAAGTACATGGGCCCGGCCAGGGACGAGCTTAAAAAGCTCTACTCCCACAAGAACATCAACGTTCTGGGTTCCGCAGGCCAGGCTTAGGGGCTGTTACAAATAAGAAGGTATTTTGAGCCATTCCCAAAACTTCAAGTTTTGGGAATGGCTTTTTTAGTTAACGAGCTATAGACAAACTCCCTTTCAATTTGGTAATATAGGAAAGTGTTGAAAGCTCCTGCCCCGTGGAGCCGGAAAACATAGGCTTTGAACCCAAGCGAGGAGGTCAGTTGTCGGAAAAAGATTTACGAATTAACGAACAAATTCGGGTGCGGGAGGTACGCCTCATTCGGGATGAGGGGGAACAGCAGGGCATAATGCCTACCGTAGAAGCCCTTGCGATTGCCAGGGAACAGGGTTTGGATTTGGTGGAAGTCGCCCCCCAGGCGAGTCCGCCGGTGGTCAAAATTCTGGATTACGGAAAGTTCAAATTCGAAAATGAAAAGAAGATACGGGATTCCAAGAAAAAGCAAAAATTGCTCAAATTAAAAGAAATCCGTATGCAGCCCAAGATTGATGAGCATGACCTGGATTTTAAATCCAAGCATGTAAAAGAATTTCTGGGAGAAGGTAACAAGGTCAAAGTTACCATCCGTTTTAGGGGCCGTGAATTGGCCCATACCGAACTCGGTTTGGATGTTTTAAATGATGTTTTAAAGCGAATTGAAGGGGAATACCTTATGGACAAACCGCCGGCAATGGAAGGCAGGTTTATGTCCATGGTTTTAAGCCCCAAAAACAAGAAATAGAGCAATGAGGTACGATTTATGCCAAAGATGAAGACTAAAAAAGCCGCCGCAAAGCGGTATTCCTTTACCGGAAGCGGCAAGGTAAAGTACAAGAAACAAAATCTCCGCCATATTTTGACCAAGAAGTCAAGCAAACGCAAGCGGAATCTCCGCCATGCCGGCATCCTGTCCAGCGACAATGTGGGCGTTATCAAAAAACAGCTTTTACCCTACGGTTAAGCCAAGGAGTGTATTATGTCAAGAGCAGTTGACAGCGCAAAACGCAAAAATCATCGTAAAAAGATATTAAAACTTGCCAAAGGCTATTGGGGCCGGCGGCATTCAAACTACAAGGTCGCAAAAGACGCGGTTACCAAAGGGCTTTCCTATGCCTATAGGGACAGGCGGGATCGCAAGGCCGATTTCCGGCGTATCTGGATTATCCGTATTAACGCCGCCTGCCGTGCCGAAGGCATTTCCTATTCCCGCCTTGTAGACGGCCTTAACAAAGCAGGCATCGAAATTAACCGCAAGACCCTTTCCTATCTGGCGGTTCAGGACGAGTCCGCTTTCAAAGCGGTTATTGCCAAAGCCAAGGCCGCGTTGGGGGCCTAAAGTATGGTAACCCTTGAGCAGGTTAAACTGCTGGAAACCAGAGTTACCCAGACGATTGAATATGTCAAACGGGTAACCGAAGAAAACGCCTTTTTAAAAGGGAAGATAGATTCCTGCCAGAAACGGGTTGACGAACTTGAGGATCTGATTCAGCAATTTAAAGAAGAGCAAAGCCAAATTGAGAACGGGATTCTTTCTGCCCTTGACCGACTTAATCACTTTGAGGATGCCATAGGAGCGAGGCAGCCGGAGGAACGCAAAAGTTTTGCCAAAAGCGGCGGGAGCGAAGTTCCGGCTGGGGACACGGAAACGGATAGCGTCGCGGAAAACGAAAACGTTTCCGGCAACGCCGATAACCCCGGCAGCCCCGGCAACTCTGATAACCCCGGCAACGCCGATAACCCCGACAACCCCGACAACGGTGAGCTGGATATCTTTTAATATCCCATGCCTAAAAATAGCCTTCGTATTGAAGTATTAGGCGCCTCAATACCCATTTCGGCTGAGGAAGAAAAAGATTATTTAGATCGGCTTCTGGCGGACTATAAAAAAGCAATAGAAGATACGCAAAAAGCCACGGGCCTTGAAGATCCTCTTAAAATTGCGATCCTTACGGGTTTTCTTCTCTACGACGAAGCGGAAAAGCTGCGGGCCGCGTTAACGGAACGGCCTTTAACGCAGGAACCGGACGGCAACGACGAGGCGGAAAGCCTTACCATGAGCCTTATCTCCCGGCTGGACGCGGTGCTAAAGGAGCCGCCGGCCGGGGGACATACCGGGACCGGGGAACGTACCGGGACCGGGGGACATACCGGGGCCGGCCATCTTACCCACAGCCTAAAAAACCCCATAAAACATTACGATTGGGGTTCCCCGGAATGGATACCCTCATTGTTGGGCGAGACAAACCCAACCGGCGAGCCATGGGCGGAAATGTGGATGGGGGTTCACCCGGAAGGGCCGTCCCTTATTGAGGATACAGACGGCAGAGGAGGGCTCCCGCTCTCCGCCTTTATAGGCCGCTCTCCGCTTTATTGTTTAGGAAAAGAAACCCTTGACACCTTTGGCGGCCTTCCTTTCCTTTTTAAGACCCTGGCAGCCGCAAAGCCCCTTTCCATTCAGGCCCATCCCAACCAGGATCAAGCCAGGGACGGCTTTGAACGGGAAAATGCCGCAGGCATTGACATTAAAGCGGCCAACCGGAATTACAAAGATCCAAACCACAAACCCGAAATCATCTGCGCCCTCACCCCTTTTACCGCCATGTGCGGTTTTAGGACCCCGGACGAAATCAGGCGGCTTCTGGAAGACTTTTCCGCCTATGCCCCCTCCTCCCTAAAAGCCGGCCTTGCCTCTCTTTCCGGCGCCCTTTTTGCCATGGACGGCGAAAACCCCCTTAAATCATTTTTGGAAGCGGTCTTTGGCATGAATGAAAAAACGCGGCAGGACCTGACCGAATATGTCCATGCTTTTCAAATTGAAAAACATAACCCGCTCTTTCAGGGCGAATACCGGCTTGTTTCCCAATTTGCCCGGCTCTATCCCGGCGATCCGGCAATAATCTCGCCGCTTTACCTTAATGTGCTCCGGCTTAAACCGGGCGAAGCCATGTTTTTGCCCTCAGGCGCCCTTCATGCGTATGTCTACGGGTTTGGGATAGAACTTATGGCCAATTCGGATAATGTACTGCGGGGCGGCCTTACCCGAAAGAATGTCGATATCAAAGAACTGTGCCGGATTCTTAAATTCAGCCCGTTTAAACCGCTAACTATTAAAGCCGGCGAAAAACCCCTGTCTAGGTATAATTCGCCCGCCAGGGAATTTTCCCTCTCTTACCTTGAAGGGGAACTGCTCTATAAAGAGCCGGGGCCGTCTATTGTCCTTGTCGGCAGCGGCGAGCTGCTTGTTTCGGACGGAGACGGCAAAGATATACATTATAAAAAGGGCTCGTCTTTGTTTGTCCCCGCCGAAGCCGGAAGAAACGGCATCTGGTTTAAGGGAAACTTTTCCGGATACGCCGCTTCTTCCGGGCTTTTCCGGGATATATGAAAATCCTTGTAGACGCCGATTCCTGCCCCCGGGCGGCCCGGGATTTAGTGCTGCGCAGAGCCGCCCGCAGCGGGACGCCCGCTGTCTTCGCGGCCAACCGGCCCATTCCCGGCATCGCCGGCGACAATATTTCCATGGAACTGTGCCCCCCCGGCGAGGACTCGGCGGACAAACGCATTGTGGAGCTGGCCCGACCCGGGGATTTAGCCGTTACCCGGGACCTTCCCCTGGCGGAACAGCTGGTAAATGCGGGCATACGTGTTCTGGACGACCGGGGCAGGATCTTTACCCCCGAAAACATCCGGGAACTCCGCTCCCTTAGGGATTTTATGGTAGGCCTTGCGCAAAACAACCTGACCCCGGAACGGGCCTCCGCTTACGGAAAAAAAGAACTAAAAGCCTTTGCGGACAGTTTTGACAAAGAACTCACCAAAAAATAAAGAATTTTACGCTCTATGCGTAACCTTTTTACTCCGCTAGTAACGCCGTATCCCCGCTTTCCGGCCTCTTACCCCCAACCGTTCTATCCGGAGCCAAACGAGCGAGGCTCGGAGCCCCGATAATTCTGCTCCAAACCGAATTATCCTCTCTCGGAGCCCCGATAATTCCTCTCTAAACCGAATTATCCTCTCTCAGAGCCCCGTTAATTCTGCTCCAAACCGAATTATCCTCTCTCGGAGACCCGATAATTCTGCTCTGAATAGAATTATCCTCTTTCAGAGACCCGATAATTCCCCTCAGAACAGAACGAGTTCCCCTCAGAACAGAACGAGTTCCCCTCAAAACAGAACGAGTTCCCCTCAGAACAGAACGCATTCCCCTCGGAACAGAACAGGTTCTACTCAAAACAGAACGAGTTCCCCTCAGAACAGAACGCATTCCCCTCGGAACAGAAC
>JAIRLQ010000511.1 GCA_031259345.1 Treponema sp. | reverse complement strand
ATTAGCCGTTCCGCGGAGGGGTTGGTTGGTTTTTTAGCAGAAGTTCACGTTTTATTTCGGCGGCATTATGCATTTCCTCAAGCACGGCCATAATGGCATCGACTACGGCCTGTTTTTTGTCCACAGCCCCCCCGTCCGCGGCATCCGCATCTTTTCTAACCGTTTCGCGGAATTCAGCGCAGGACTTTACCGGCCCGGCGGTTACAAGTATCAGATCCCGGCTGACCGAATCTTCCATCATGTCACCCGGGCGCACATGAAGCACCTCGCCGTTTATTGCCACGGGGCAAAAATAATCAAAAGACTTGACGTAGGAATCAATTTCCCTAACTCCCCGTTTGGTAGCCGGGTCCCAGGGGCGGTAACGGGTTCCGGAAGGAAAGATAAGGATGATTCTGCCTTTGGTTTTTATATCCAGCAGGGCTTTCATCGCGGCGCGGTTAATGGCGTTGCTGCGAATTATTTCGGCCCGGTTTTTTTTCGCGTCCAGATCGATAAGGGAACGGCTGGGGTAAATAACGATTTTGGTATAGGCGCTTGCAAGGGCGGAAACCACGGGGTTTTCTTCGTTTAGCTTCATTCCGGCGATAGCCACCAGCGCGTCGGAAATCTCTTTTCCGCGTCCGCCCGAATGGCGCACCAGATAGGAAAAAAGAGAAAGGTCCAGGTTGGAATAATGCTCCACAAAAAGAAGGCAGGATGCGCCGGATTGGGCTTTTTCGAGCAACTCTTCCAAATGTTCCAGGCCGCTAAGGCGTGAGCCCGGAAGCGCCAAAGTTACAACCATCTGGTCAAGCAAAGGCAGTATGTCCGGGTTTGCTTCCTGAAACACATTTTGTTCGGTAATAACGGTCGAAGATTTTGACAGGCTCACTGCCTGTTTTATTTGTTCCCCAAAGGCGCTGGTTAGAGTTTCCATTTTTTTAGTATAACTTTCCTGCTCTTGAACTGTCAATTAAACGCCTTCCGCCCAAAGACGTATAAGCTCCACGGTAAGGCGGGAAGCCGCCGCCATTTCCGGAACGGAGAGCCATTCCAGGCGGCTGTGGAAGTTGCGGCCGCCGGTAAAAATATTCGGCGTTGGTATTCCCATTTCGCTAAGCCGCGCGCCGTCGGTGCCGCCCCTTATAGGCTTTTGCCGGATTTCAACGCCGGTGTTGATAAAAGCCTGGCGCAGCTTTTCCAGGACTTCCGGCTTTTCGTTGATTTTTTCTTTCATGTTGAGATACTGAACTTTCGCGTCCACAGCGGCTTTTCCGCCGGGAAACTGGGCCTCTACCGCCCTGGCAAAAAGTTCCAGGGCCGCTACCCGCTTTTCTGCCCCCTGCTTGTCAAAGTCGCGGATAAAGACTTCAAGTTCCGCGTTTTCTACATCCCCCGAAATTTCCAGGGGGCAGTAATAGCCGTAGTAGCCGTCGGTCGCTTCAGGGCTTTCCGTGCGGGGGAGCGTTACGGCAAAAGTCGCGGCCATAAGGGCTGCGTTTGCCATTTTCCCCCTGGCATCGCCCAGGTGCATGGACTTTCCCGTAAAACGGACTTTTGCACTCCAGGCGTTAAAACATTCGCTTTCAAGCTCCCCCAGGGGGCCTCCGTCCAAAGTGTAACAGGCGCGGGCTTTGATTTTTTCCATAGGGAAAAAGGGAAGCCCCTTGCCGGTTTCTTCGTCCGGGGTAAAAATAATTTCCACTTCCCCCCGGGCAATTTCGGGATGCTTTAAAAGAAATTCCACGGCTCCCATAATGGCGGCAATTCCCGCTTTGTCGTCGGCCCCCAAAAGAGTGGCGCCGTCGGTATGAACGATAGTGCGGCCTTTCTGTTTGGCAAGATCCGGGCTTGTCAGGGGATCCAGCGAGAGGGCGCCAAGTTTTATCAATGCGCCGTTATAGTTTTCTTCGATTATGGCTTTGACATTTTTACCGCTCACCTCACTTGATGTATCAAGATGCGCAAGAAAGCCGACGGTCGGGGCATTTTCAAATCCCTGTTTTGCCGGAAGCCGGGCAATAACATAACAATGATCTGTTATTTCGGCATTTTGGATTCCCAGCCCGACAAGTTCGTCTTTAAGATAATTTGCGAGATCCCATTGGCCGCAAGTGGATGGGGTAGCTTCGACATGGCGGTCGCTGGTTGTGCAAAAGCTTACATATTTTAGGAAACGCGGCAGGGTTAATTCCGTAAATTCTTTCATAAGCTGAGTATGGAAAAAAAACGGGTTTCTTTCTATACTTAACCCATGTCGATACCTTGTTTCCCCGAGTTTGTGCCCCTCTCCATGGAATTAAAAAACGAGATGCATCCAAAACTTTCCCTTACGCCGGACGGAGTTTCGGAATTTACTTTTGCCGGCCTTTATCTTTTCCGCAAACGTTATGGGTACGCCGTGTCCCGTCTTCAGGAAAAGACCTTTATTATTTCCGGCCTTCAGCCGGGGGATCATGGCGGCGCCCAGGGCGGCAAAAAATTCTTTATGACCCCCTGCGCTTCTCCGGGAAGGGGCGTGCTTGGAGAGCTTTTTAAAACCCACGACTATTGGAAAAACATTTCCGATTCCGTGCTTACCCCGGAGCGGGAACATCTGGAAAACGCGGGTTTTATGATTGAGGAAGATCGGGATAATTTTGATTATATTTACCTGCGGACGGATCTTGCCTCTCTTTCCGGCAAGAAATTTCATAAAAAGAAAAATTTGGTGAACGCTTTTAAAA
>JAIRLQ010000458.1 GCA_031259345.1 Treponema sp. | reverse complement strand
TCCCCCTTAAAATCGGCCCCCTTTCCGTTCCCGTTATGAACTATCTGGTTATAGGCGCACTCTGCCTTTTTATCATCTGGTTTAAAAAAACCAAGCTGGGCCACGATATGCGGGCTGTTGGGCAAAACCAAACGGTCGCCCACGCTTCGGGTATACCCGTTGACCGTACCCGGATTATGGCTATTGTGATTTCTACCGTATTGGCAAGCCTGGGGCAGATCATTTTTTTGCAGAACATGGGAAACATGGCGACCTACAACGCCCACCAGCAGACCGGGTTTTTTGCGGCCGCGGCAATTTTGGTCGGCGGGGCTTCGGTTTCCAAGGCCAGCATTACGAATGTGTTTATTGGCACCATGCTGCTCCACTTAATGTACATTGTAGTTCCCAGAGCGGGCACCAACCTGTTTGGTGACGCCCAAATCGGCGAATTTTTCCGCGATGCCTTTAGTTATGCCATTATAGCCCTTGCCCTGGTAATTCATGCCTGGCGGAAACGCGCCAATGCCGATGCCGCAAGGCAGGGGCTGCGGGGCGGGGCGGTGCTTGAAGGGGGAAAGTAAATGGAAACAAAACAGCGCCGTTTATTAATCCGCCTGGCGCTTGCCGCTTTATGGCTGGGCCTGGGAGTAATTGTTTTTGTGTTAAACCGGGGCCATACTCTTTTGGTAGACAACAAAAGCATAGAAGATCTTAATCTCAGGGCCCCGGACTTTATCACCGTTAAGGTGGACAAAATAGCGCCCATGGAATTTTTGCGCAACGACAGGGATATTTTTAAAGTAGGCGGCGGAAAACACCGTATTACCGTTGAATTTAGCGACGGGACGGAAACCGTTTTAAAAGAATTTCACCTCCCCCTAAAGCATGATCAATATTTACTTTCCATTCCAAAGCTTATAAACGGCGTGGAACCTTTTTACGAAGTTTTTGTGAGCAATACGTCCCGGGAACGGGAAGCGGAGCCGGAGCCGGGATTTTAAACTTTAAGGTTGTCAATATATTTTTGAAGGCATAACTTTATATAACGATGAACGGTTAGTTTATTTTCCTGGGTAATTTTGGGATCAAAAAGAAGAATATACACTGACGTGTCGTCACGGCGTTTGCCCATAAATATCATATCCGTCATAACAATGCCGCCGCGGAGTTTTAGCTGTACATTGTGGAGGATGCTGTTTGGCGACAAATTGGCAAACTTTTGAAAGCGGGAAGCAATACCCGCGGAGCTGATGTCGAGTATTTTCCCGTGAAAGATCTCTTCCTGAAGGGACTTGTAGTTTACAACGGCGTTTAAATCATCGGCGCAGTCTGCCCGCAGATACTTCCGGCGGCCCTTTGCCTCGTTGGCTTCCAGGGCGGCAAGGATGATGCGGGTGCTTTCGTGCAGCCCCAGTTTAAGATGAATATAACCGCAGGGTATGGACAAATCCATAAGGTATTTCTGCATCAACTCCTTGTCCTGATTATAGGACATAATCCCCAGGCGGCAGTCTTTGGTCGCCGCATTTTCCATTATATCTCTTATATAGCTTTCCCATTCGGGCTCTTTAAGGCCTTCATCTATGTTGATAAACATAATAGAGCCGGGAAACATGTGCAGGAGATTTCTGGCTCTTTTTTCGTCCATGATTGTATAGGTTTCGTAACCCGCCATAATGAGGAGGTCCAGCATTTCCTGCCGGATAACACTATGAGGGTACAAAAAAAATATCTTTTTGCCTTGCAGCGAGGGCCCATCCTTATCCATAGTATAATTTTACCGATATTGGAGATAAAATGGAAGCGGGCCCCGGACTAAAATCCAAACAAGTTTTCAAAAAAAGCACGCAATTCTTCACAATAGGCATTTAGGGGTATTTGTGGCTTGCACTAAGCACCTGACAAAATAGTTGCACAAGATTTCAAAACTGACTACCCTATTTCCTCATAACAATAACCCGCAGATTTCTCCAATTCCTCTAAAAGTGTGTCAAATTGACTCAAATGTCGTAACTTTTGACCCATTCGTCCGGGAAACTGGCTCTATTTCCCAGGAAACTGGCTCTATTTCCCAGGAAACTGGCTCTATTTCCCAGGAAACTGGCTCTGTTTCCCAGGAAACTGACTCTATTTCCCAGGAAACTGACTCTATTTCCCAGGAAACTGACTCTATTTCCCAGGAAACTGACTCTATTTCCCAGGAAACTGGCTCTGTTTCCCAGGAAACTGGCTCTATTTCCCAGGAAACTGACTCTGTTTCCCAGGAAACTGACTCTGTCGTCCGGGAAACTGGCTCTGTTTCCCAGGAAACTGACTCTATTTCCCAGGAAACTGGCTCTGTTTCCCGGGAAACTGACTCTGTCGTCCGGGAAACTGGCTCTGTTTCCCGGGAAACTGACTCTGCCGTCCGGGAAACTGATTCTGCCGCCGCGGCTTTTGGCGTATCCGTTATGTCCTCCCAGTTACCCGCCCTTAGGAGCGGGTTGTTTTCTATACCCATTACCACGGAAAGGAGGAATATGCGGAGCATTGAAGCCCGTAGGGTTTCTTGCAGGACTTGTAGGCCAAGCTGCGCTTACCGACTAACCGCAGGTTAGCAGATAGCCAGCCGGGTTGTTGAACAAGTCCAATAATTTATTAGTTTTGCCAAAAACTAAAAGGAGTTTAATATGGCAAAGATTAAAGTTTTTGTGGGAATGCTTGTTATATTGACGGCATCCGGGATCTTGATTGCGGGCTGCGAAAACGGAACAAACGGCGGCGGTGGCGGCGGTATCGACAGCGCCCTTGTGGCGAAATGGTACCTATACCCGCATAAGGGAGGCGGAAGCAGCAATGGTAATAACGATAATGAAATCGATGCCCCTAAAACGCTTGTTATCCAGAATATGCCGTCTTCTGTATATGATCAACTTGTGGCTAATTCCTCCAGTATATTTATATGTGAGGTAGGAACAAGCGCCTATGACGCATCGACTCAGGGGAAGAGTGTAGCGAGTGCTTCAGTAAAAGATGCCACCGTACTATCCGGCGGCGGGGTATACACCCTGACCTTGTCGCTTTTTAATCATCGCACAACTACCCGGTGGACCGGGCACGGGACGTTTGACATATTATGGCCGGACGCGAGTTATTTTGGGGGTCCTAGAGCCAGTTCCGTCAATATTTCGTCAGGAACTACAACCGTGGCGTATAGCGATTTCGCCTCACAAACATATCCTCCCTCCCCCCCTCCCGGTTTGTAAGAATGTTAGGGTTCAGCTTTTTTATAAAAAAGCTGAATCTCAGCATTACCGGTTATAATTGTTTGCGAGGCAAAGTCTGTCCATAAAGTAACCGGCTTTATGGACAGATGTATAATAAATCATTTTCATTAAAGGCTTTCCCAAAACTTCAGCTTTTGGGAAAGCAACTTTAGATTTAGAGGAAAAAGCGGGCCTTTGGCCGCTTTTTCCAGAGTCATTCCCGAAACTAACCGAGTTTTGGGAATGACTCATTAAGCCGCATAAATAATTTCCCGGGTCGATAGGGACGGGATGAGTTATTTTTCTTCTTTTTGTTTTGGATAAAACAGCCTTCCCATAACGGCGCAGACTGTCTGCTGGAACATAATCCCGATTACAGACGGAAGGGAAGCCCCGGGGGGAAAAAACGAGATTCCCAGGGTCATGGCGGCGGTTGTATTGTGGAGCCCCGCGCCGAAAAAGAGGGAAATCTGTTTTCCCCTGTCAAAGCGGCCTATTAATCCCGCAAGTTTCCCTGTCAAAAAACCCATAATCGAAAGAACCACACAGACAGCGCTTACAATCCAGACACGGCTGTTTTTGAGGTCAATCTGGGGCGCCACCGCGGCGGCGTTGGCGGAAACTACCAAAATTACGCATAACTTTGACAAAGGGGAAAAATAGGGAAGCAGAAGCCGGGGCGCCAGACCCCGGGAAATTTCGTTGGAAGCGATTCCAATCACCGTAGGGATAACTATCATATATACAAGGGAAAAGGCCATGCTGTACATATCCAGGTTGATTTTGGCTCCCAAAAGCACCCGGATAGTAACTGGTACTATAAGGGGCGCCAGGATCGTATCGAGCAAAATAAAGGTGAGGGTCAGGGCGGTATCGCCCGAGAATATAGAACACCAGATAAAACCTGTTACGGCCGTCGGAGCGGCGTAAAGCAGCACATAGCCCGAAACCGTATCCACGTCGCCGGGGAATACAAGGCTTGAGATAAGAAGCGCCAGAAGGGGCGCCGCAACCCGCCCGGACAGAAAAAATGCCAGCAGGGGCAAGGGATGCCTGAGCGTGTGCCCAAGATCCCCCGCTTTAAGTTTGAGGGAACCGGACAGGGTGATAATGCAGAAAATTATGGGGATATGGGGTTTTAGCCTCAAAAAGACGGAGGGGAAAAATACGGCCAGAACCACTCCCAGGGGAGTAAAAACCGGCATAAGGCGTTCAAGGGTACGGTTTATACCATCTGCAATGCCGGGGATGGAACGCGCGTTTTTCATGCCCAAGTTTAACAAAATTAACGGGCTTTGTCCGCTATCTCTTTATCCCGAAGGAGTTGGGAGTTGCCGGGGAATTCGCCAAGGGCGTCCTCTAGTAGGGCCCGGGCGTTTTCAAAGTTCTTTTTATTGTAGGCCTCCGCAAAGGCATTGTGAAGCTCCGCAACGCGGTTTGCCCTAAAAGCCTTAAGGAGATTATCAAAACGGCTGTCGGGCCCGTGTTCTTTTAACGCGGTTTCGATAAAGGCAATGGCTGTTTTGTATCCTCCGCTCTGTGCCGTAAATTCCGCTTTTTTACACAGGGTGTATATGGTCATTTCCCTAAGCCGCCCGGCGGGCAAAAGGGCCGGAGAATTTTTAAGAAGGCCCAGCACATCATCCGCGTCTTTTGCGGTTTTTATGGCCGATACTTTTTGGGACAAGTCGGCATCGGCCAGCATGGCGCCAAGCCGCTTATGGTCTTCCGCGTCCAGCCGTGGCGCATTGGCGGCAAGTGCGTTCCAGGCATCGGTAAAACGTTTTGCCCGCACAAGTTTTAGCAAAAGATTGTTAAGCCCGGCGTTTACAAATTCTTTCCATCGAACCGGGTCGGGGTATAACGGGGAAGCAATATCCGCCCAAAGCAGGGCGTCGTTTTCTTTTCCCTGTTTTATAAGATAGGCCCCGTAATTAAAGATTCTGTCCATAACCATTTTTTGCGGGTCAGCAAAAAAATTTGAGTATTTGGTATCCGTGGGGTTTGAAAGAAGCTCCGCCCTGCTGATTGCCAAGGGTACGGCTTCGGCAAAACGGCTTGCCCTTTCAAGTTCCGTGATGCGGTTATTAAAGATAAGGGATATTAATTCCAGGGAATTAATATCTGTGCGGCTTTGGTAATTGTGGGCAGGTACATAGGCAAAACCGGTTGCGCTGCCGAAGCCGTCGTGGAATTCTTTGCGGTTTCCGGGCTCAAAGCCGTAGCGGTTGGTAGTTTCTATGTCAATCTCTCTGCCTTCGGCAATCAGTTTTATAAAGACATGATCTTTGGTAACCACACCCCGGACATCAAGGCCCAGAGCTTTAGCAAAAATCGCGTAAAGGACCGCGGAAGAAACACAATTATAATTACCGTTGTCAAGAAGGGTATCCATGCGGGTCTGGTTTTCCGAATAACGCTTTAGGAGCTGTTTTTTAAACATAAATTCCTGGATATATTCCCCCCTGTCCCTCTCCCCGGGGGGAAGGTCTTGTTCCGCAAGCAGATTCGATACGGCATTTTTTAAAAGAAACGCAAGCCTTCCCCCGCTGCCCTGTGCGGCGGGGTTTTCGACCCCCGAAGCCCAAAGGCTTATTTCCGCAAGGTCCTCCCAACTCATCCCCGATTTTGCCCTTTGGGCATATTCCACCGCCAGGGGGTCTTTTTTTAGGGAAGGGAAGCTGCTTTGGGCCCCCAAAAAGAAGGGGCAGCCCAGAATAAACAGGATGAACAAAAAGGATATTTTATTCATTTGATTAATATACTATATTTTAAACAGGATTGAACTACAAGCGGGAGCTTTCCTAAAAACTGAAGTTTTGGGAAAGCTTCGCGGTTTAGGAGATTTTTATGCCTCAGTTTAAAAATGTTGATTTGGACGCGGATATTATCATTATCGGGGCAGGCCCCGCAGGTCTAACTGCCGCCCAGTACGCGGCCCGGGCGAATCTTAACGTTTTGGTTCTGGAACAAATGGCTCCCGGCGGGCAGGCCCTGAATATTGATCTCCTGGAAAATTACCCGGGAATTGCCAAAGGCAAGCCGGGCATGGATTTTTGTGATGATCTCCACCGGCAGGCCCGTGAATTTGGCGCGTCCTTTCTTACCGAACAGGCTGCTTCCCTTAAAAAAGCAGACGATGTTTTTTCCGTGTCTCTGGCAAGCGGTAAAACCCTAAAAGCCCTGGCGCTGATCCTTGCTACAGGAGCAAAACACCGTACCCTGGACATTCCCGGCGAAGCGGAGTTTTTTGGCCGGGGGGTTTCTTATTGCGGCACCTGCGACGGCCCTTTCTTTAAAAACAAAAAGATCTTTGTAGTCGGCGGCGGCGATTCCGCCTGCGACGAGGCTCAATATCTGGCAAGGCTTACAGACCGCGTTATTCTTATTCACCGGCGGGATCGTTTTCGGGCACAAAAGGCCCTTGCCGAGAGGGTTTTGCGCAATCCTCATATTGAAGTGCGCTTTAATACCGTGATGAACGAAATTAAGGGCGGCCAAAAGGTAAGTTCCGTGGTTCTGGAAAAAACTTCGGGCGAATGTAAGGGTACAGGGGAAATTTACGAAGAAGAAACCGACGCGGTTTTTATTTTTTCGGGTATGGCGCCCCAGACTTCCCTGGCGCCGGATGTCAAAAAAGACGGGACAGGCTATATCATCGTTAACCAGGAAATGGCGGCATCGGTGCCGGGCCTTTTTGCCGCCGGTGATGTGCGCTCAGGGGCCTTTAGGCAGGTTATTACTGCCGCCGGAGACGGCGCGGCCGCCGCCCATTTTGCGGCCGCCTACATTGACGGGATCCGGGGCGAGGCATACACGTAAAGAACCATTGACGGGCGGGGGCGATCCCCTGCCAAGGTTTCACATTGTAAACTCATTCCCCAAATAAATTTCTCTCACCAGGTTGTTGGCAAGGATCTCGTCTTTGCCGCCCCTGGCCACGATGACACCTTCGTTGATGATAAAGGATTCGGTGGTAATTTCAAGAGTATCCCGCACATTGTG
>JAIRLQ010000401.1 GCA_031259345.1 Treponema sp. | reverse complement strand
CGTAGACGGCTGCCAGTGAACGGGCATACGCGAAGCGCATCGCCAAGCTGGCTGCCAACGGCCGGGCATACGCGAAGCGCCTCGCCAAGCTGGCTGCCAATGGCCGGGCATACGCGAAGCGCATCGCCAAACGGGCTGCCAACGGCCGGGCATACGCGCAGCGCATCGCCAAGCGGGCTGCTAACGGCTCATTTGGGACGGGGAGCCGCCCGGATCATGCGCGGCAGGGATTCCTTCATTTTTTCGGGTTTTACAAATCCTGTTTCCTCGGCTCGATTACCTGGCCCCCGGATTTAATGTACACGGTAGAGCCCGGGGGTACGGGTTTGGTAATCCAGACCGAGCCGCCGATTACGCTGCCGCGGCCTATGACGGTGGCGCCTCCGAGGATGGTGGCGTTGGCGTAGATGGTTACGTCGTCTTCTATGGTGGGGTGGCGTTTTTTGTCGGCTTCTTCTTTTTTAACCGACAGGGCGCCCAGGGTAACTCCCTGGTAGATTTTGACGTTTTTGCCTATCACCGACGTTTCGCCGACAACGACGCCGGTGCCGTGGTCGATAAAAAACGCGGCGCCGATTTGGGCGCCCGGGTGTATGTCTATGCCGGTGCGGCTGTGGATAAGCTCGCTTATCATTCGGGGGATAATGGGCACGCCGGCGTTGTAAAAGAAATGGGCCAGTCTGTGGGCGGTGATGGCTTCAAAGCCGGGGTACGAGATTATCACTTCCTCAAAACTCTTTGCTGCGGGGTCTCCGGCAAAGGCGGCTTTCATGTCTTCGGCCAGCATTGCCCGGATTTGGGGGAGTTCGGCAAAGAAAGTTTCTGTTATAAGCTCCGCCGCAAAATGGCAGCCTGCCCGCCCGCGGGTGTCGTGTTCGTCGCGGGGGATGTTGGTGTTGCGAAGGGCAAAGGCCATGGCGTTTTCCACTTCCAGGATAAGTTCCCGGGCGATGCGGTAGGTTTTTTCGGCGGTAATAAGGGCCAGGTTGTCATGGTCCAGGGCGTCGTTTTTGCGGAAGCCCGGAAAAAGAAGTTCCTCAAGGCCCTGGAGCAGGGCGGCGACGCTTTCGCGGTTTGGTAGGGTGTCCGCTCCACAGTGGTTTACCAGGCCAAGGTCTTTATAGGAGGCGACTAACGCTTCTATGTTTTTGTCCAAACTTCGCATAGGCTGTTACACCGCCCTGGCTTCGCTGTCTTTTTTAGGGGCCGGGGGTGCGTGCATCAGCTTGTTGTGGCTGCCGGCTTTGTCTACCAGGCTGGAAAGGTCGTTACTGCCTTTAAAGCGCAGCACGTTTACCATAAAAATATTAAGTTTGTTTACGATGTTTGGGGGTAAAAGGTTGCCGTCAACTTCTACGGACAAAATGGGATAGTTCCGTTCCCGCGCCCAGGGTGTAAAGAGGCCTTCTATTACTCTGCCTATAAGGCAGGCAAAGGGGCTGATGTTGACGATTCCCGAATAGCCTGCTTCCATTTCCATGGCTGCTGCCGCGGAGCCGCTTGAAACGGCGATTTCGCTGTTAAGTTCCAGGTTTACAAAGTGTTTCTGGGTGTATTCCATTATTGTGTGCATGTCGTGGGGGGTTTCGGGGATGAGTCCTGTGGGGCCAAGGATTCTAAGTACTTTCTTTTCTACGCTGTGCTTCCACCATTCCTCGATGCCAAGTATAAAACGTTTCATTCTTGCGCCTTTTTCGCCCAGTTTAATGCGTTTTTTAAAATCGTATTCCCGTACAAAATCGAGGTAATGTATCCATTCGGAGATGCCTGCTACTTTTACTACGATGCCCCGTTCGCTCATAAGGTTGGTAAGCTCGCCTACGGCAAAGTCGTCGCGGCGGACATAGATTTCGCCTACAATAAGTACACGGGGGCAGTCGGCAAGTTTCCGTTTAAGGGGGATTTTCTTTACGTCCCTGGCTACCTGGCCAAGGGCTTTCCAGGTGTCTTTTGGTTTATGCTCCACTACGTTCATAAGCCGGCGCCAGCTTTGTTCAAAATCCGCTGTGGCGGATACGGGGTCGGCGGCGCAGGTTTTAAGGGCGTTTTGAATATCTTTAAGGTAGTCCGCAAGCACAAAGCCGCGCCACATCTCTTTGGCAAAACCGGGGCCAAGTTCCCCATAACTATTGTCCGCGGAAAGAATCAGGATGCATACGTTTTCAAGCCGCAGGTCTTTAAAAAGATTTTCGTAATATACAAAATACTGGCCGGTGCGGCAGGGTCCGGTTGTTATAGGCACAAAAAGAAGGTAAAGCTCATCTTTGCGGTACTTTTCGCTCCAGAAAAACTGCAGGGCTCCTCCTAACACAAGGTGGCTTGGGACGCATTCTTTCCCCGAGGCATGGGCGCGGGCTATCTGAATGGTTTTGCTGGTTGCAACCGGCAGGGCTTCGGCGTTAATGTTAAGGCTCCGCACTGCGGCCCCGATATACTCGGTGCTAATGGCGCCCATGTTGGAAAGCAGTAGTTTTACCCGCTTGTTGCCCACAATGGGTACTTTTTCACCTGTCTTGCTATTGTCAATACGCAGGTCAAAACTGCCCTGGGCCTGCTTTTCTGCGACAAACTTCCAGCCGTTGTCAAAGCGTTCCGCCTCAATTTCGCCCCGTTTGGCGCGGTAGCCGTCGATGATGTCAAGGAAAGCCTCAACACGGGTGTCCACTCCGGCATCGGCGGAGTGGCTGTCAAGTTCCAGTACCAGGAAGGGCTTTTGCCCCATTACCCATTTAAGGTAATGGAGGATAAAGCTGTCGGGGGCGCAGGAAAAGTTTGTAACAAAGGTAATGTAGACGTTGTCCTCTTTTTTAAGGAGGCTTGAGACTTTTACGTCCTGTTGGCCGTAGTACCAGTACATATTGGGGAAAATATTTTCGTCTTCAAAGGGCAGAATGTCAAAGGGGATGATGGAATAACCGCGGGTAGTGAATTTCCGGGGTATGCCCATATTGGCTTCCGGGGTAAAGGCATTGTAGGGGCGGCCCAAAAGGGCGATAACCGGCCTGTTTGCCTTGCGGGCTTCGTCCAGGGCTTCCCTGCCCAGCTTCCGCATGGCGTCAAAGCATTCGTTCTGCTTTGCCAGGGCTTTGGTAAAGGCGGCTGCGCATTCGGCCTCGCTAATGTTCAGCCTTTCTGCCATCACCTGAAAAAGCTCCAGGGCCTTGCCGTCGCCAAACTTAAAGCTTACCACCAGGGGGAGCCACTTTTTCTTGTCCACATCAGGAAAAGCTTTGTCGATGTAATAGGGAAGGCTTTGCGTGATAGGGCAGAAATTGGCATGTACTTTTTCTTCGTAGCTCGGCATATCCCTAAAGTGGGGCAAAAGCACATAGTCGGCGCCTTTGTCCAGGCAGTCCTGTACGGCTCCGTGGGCAATTTCCGCCGGGAAGCAGTAGGTCGATTCCGCCCGTGCCACTCCGTCGTGTTTCACTTCGTCGGAAAGGAAGGTCTTAACTCCCAGTTCGTGGAAAAACCAGGAATACAGGGGATACAGGGTATGGGTACTAAAACAACGCGGTATACCGACTACAAAGTTTCGCGTATATGGGCCGGAAAGGGCGGCTTGCCCTTCGCCTGCTCCCGCTTGCGGAGCGGCGCAGGTTTCAAACAGGAGCTTTTGCCGCCGCTCGACATAGTCAAAAATTTCAACATCTTTTACCTGTTTGCGCATATTGGTGTATTTATTGCAGCGTCCGCCGAACATGTACTTGCGGCCCCCGGCAGCGCCCGATCCGCCAACCGACAACACCTGAATGGGGCAGCGGTTCTCGCAGGAACGGCAGGTGAATACCCGGTCATAGCCGATTTCCCGGTTAATAAGCTCATCAATAACGATGGCCCCCTCTCCGGCTTCGGTAAGTTTTTCCGCAAGGAGGCCTTCGGCGTGTTTGCGTTTGGCAAGAAGGGCAACCCCAAAGCAGCCCATAAGTTCCGGGCTGGGGGGTACAAGAATTTCTTTATCCAGCAGCATGGCAAAGGCCAGGGGCACTGCCGGGTTTTTGGCGACGCCGCCCTGCAAAAAGATCTTGCCGCCTATGGTACGGTTCCCCACTACGCGGTTAAGGTAGTTTGAAACAATGGAACAGGCTATACCGGC
>JAIRLQ010000384.1 GCA_031259345.1 Treponema sp. | reverse complement strand
ATTATTCATGATTGTAATATACCGATTTTTTCCCGGCGCGTCAAATTTTTTTCATGTGTCTGCTTCGGATCATTCGTGTGTCCACTACGGATCATTTGTGTCTACTGCGGATCATTCGTGTGTCCACTACGGATCATTTGTGTCTACTGCGGATCATTCGTGTATCCACTGCGGATCATTTCTCCGCTTTCACAACTCCAGCGCTTTTTTAAAATTATCCACAACCTGTTCCACCGCGGGGCTTGCGTCTACGTCAATTAAAAGGCCTTTGCCGCGGTAATACTGAATGAGAGGGGCGGTTTGCCGCCGGTAGACTTCAAGGCGTTTTTGGATTGCTTCGGCCTTGTCGTCGTCCCGGGTGTATACTTCACCGCCGCAATGATCGCAGACCCCTTCCTTTTTTGGCTTGTCAAAAACTATATGGAAGTTGTGGCCGCATTTCCTGCAGACCCGGCGGCCTCCAAGCCGCTCAAGGACGGTGCTGTCGGGTATATCAAAGTTGACTACTTTGTCCACAGCCTGAAATTCCGCCAGGGCTTCAGCCTGGGGTATGGTGCGGGGGAAGCCGTCAAGGATATAGCCGTTTTGGACATCCTCCTGGGAAAGGCGTTCTTTTACCAGGGCGATGGTGGTTTCGTCGTCCACGAGCTTCCCCGCGTCGATAATTGCCTTGACTTTTAGGCCCAGAGGGCTTTGGGCCGCTATTGCCCCGCGGAAAATGGCCCCGGTGGAAATGTGCGGCGACAAGCTGCCCTGCTGTTTAAGAATGTCCACCGCCCTGGCCGCCAAAGTTCCTTTACCTGCCCCCGGGGGCCCCAAAAAAATCAGCTTCATGATATGCTCCTTGTCTTAAAAGTGAGAAACTTGTCCGGGCTTTAAATCCTTGGACTTTAGTCCCCGGACAGCTTCCTCATCCCAGGCCCACGTCCATTGCCATCATCAAAGCAAAACCCGCCATGATACCGGTGGTGGCAATATGATCGTTGCCTTCGGCATAGGCTTCGGGGATAAGTTCTTCGGCTACTACAAAAATCATGGCCCCGGCGGCAAACGAAAGTGCATAGGGCAGCACCGGCTGCATGGTCATAATCAGGGCCGCGCCCAGGACTCCGGCCAGGGGCTCCACAAGTCCCGAAGCCTGGCCTATCCAAAAACTTTTCAGGCGGCCCATGCCTTCACGCCTTAGGGGGATGGAAACCGCCGCCCCTTCGGGAAAGTTTTGCAGGCCTATGCCCAAGGCCAGCGAAAGCGCCCCGGCAATGCCTGCGCCGGGGATAAGGGATGACGCGCCAAAACCAACCCCCACCGCAAGGCCTTCGGGGATATTGTGCAGGGTAATCGCCAGCACCAGGAGTATGGAGCGGCTCCAGTTGGTTTTAATGCCTTCGGGTTTGGAAGCTTCCACATGCAGATGCGGGAGCAGCCCGTCCGAAAGCCTTAAGAAAACGCCGCCTGCCAAAAAGCCGATTGCCGCCGCCGCCCAGGCTGGGGGGCCTTTGCCCGCTTGGTAGGTATTTTCCGCCATTTCGATAGCCGGCCCAAGAAGGGAGAAGAAGCTTGCCGCTATCATCACGCCCCCGGCAAAACCCAGCATGCCGTCAAGCACTTTACGGTTGATGTCTTTAAAGAAAAAAACTGTGGCGGCTCCCAGCGCCGTCATGGCATACGTAAAAATCGTTGCGACTAATGCCTGGATTACCACATGCTGATATAAAAACCATTCCATAATTTATTTATTATAGTATGAATTGAGCAAAAAAGATATAATGAAATGGTGCCAGGCAGCAAACCTTAGGTTTGACGCAATTAGGAAATATCATGGCCAAAAGGTTACGTTGTTTCTGCGCGGGTCCTTAAAACATCCTTTTCGTACTTTTCCACTTTGGCAAACCAGTCGGCGCCGCTGACTTTTTGGCGGGCAAGGTATTCGTCCCAAACCGCGCCAAAGGGCAGCGTCTTAAGCTCTTCCTGCATGACCATCAGTTTGGAGTAGTTACCCGAATCCTGCAATTTTTTAAGATCCCCGTGGGGAATAAGCAGGGCGTTGAGCAGGGCCTTTTGGAAATTCCTCGCGCCTACAACCCAGGCGGCAATCCGGTTGATGCTGGCGTCAAAATAATCAAGGCCAATCAGCACCCGGTTTTCCGCTTTGTTGCGGATAATCTCTTTGGCAATTTCCTTCACTTCATCCTCAAAAAGAACTACGTGGTCAGAGTCCCAGCGTACCGAGCGGGTAACGTGGAGCGCAAGCTTGTCGAATATGGCAAGGAGGCTTGAGATTTTGTCTGATACAAGCTCGGTAGGGTGGTAGTGGCCGTTGTCCAAAAGCACATAAATGCCCCGGCTTGCGGCATAGCCTAAATAAAAGTCCGAGGAGCCGGATGTGTAACTTTCCACGCCTATGCCAAAAACTTTGCTTTCTACCACATCAATAATATGATCTTTGCTGTACTTGACTGAATAAATTTCGTCCAGGGAGTCGCGCAGGCGTTCCCGGGGGCCCAGGCGATCCGCGGGCACGTCCTTAAGTCCGTCGGGGATCCAGATATCGTGAAGGCTGGGGCTGCCCTGTTTTTCGCCGAAATAAGCGGCAATCTTTCGGGTGGCTTTGCAGTGGCGAATCCAGAAATCCCGCACTTTTTTGTCGGGCGACGAGAGGGTAAGCCCGCTTCCGGCCATGGGGTGGGAAAAGGGAGTTGCGTTAAAGTCAATGCCTATGCCCCGTTTTTTTGCCCAAGTGAGCCAGGGTGTAAAATGTTTTGGCTCGACCGCGTCCCTCTCGACCGCCTCGTCGGTAATGGCATAATGGGCGTGAAGGTTGATGCGTTTTTTGCCGGGGATAAGGGAATATGCCATTTCCAGATCCGCCCAAAGTTCATCCTTGTTACGGGCCTTGCCGGGGTAGTTGCCGGTTGTCTGTATACCTCCCGAGAGGGGCCCCGCGTCTTTTTCAAAACCCGTTACATCGTCGCCCTGCCAGCAGTGCAGGGATACGGGAATTGCCGCGCACTTTTTTATGGCTTTTTCTGTATCAACGCCCCATTTTTTATAACTTTCTTTTGCTTTCTCGTACATAATACATCTCCTTTTTATAGCCTCAATAATTAAGCCTTTCCCCAATTTACCGTAAAGGCAGATTAGATTTTCTTTATATCAAAAGAATTGCGTACTAAATTCACAAAGCCGTTTTGGACGGCGCTTTCCCCGTTTTGCTGCATCTGGAGCAGGATATTGCCTATAGCCGTGGCTTCCGTAGGGCCGGCAAAAACCGGTTTGCCTGTATACTCCGCCGTAAGGGTGTTAAGGTAAGCGTCTTTGCTGCCGCCGCCGATGATGGAAATGGAAGGGTATTTTTTCCCGGTAATCCGCTCCAGATCCGCGATGGCGGTTTTGTAACACGCCGCAAGGCTGTGATACACGCAGTAGGCAAGCTCCCCGGGAGTTTGGGGGATTTTTTGTCCTGTCTTTTTAAACTCGTCCTTTATTTCGTCTATCATGGAATCCGGGGCAAAAAAGCGGGGGAGGTTAACGTCCACTTCCCAATTTTTTGGGGCGCTTTTTCCGGCTTCTTTTGCCAAAGTTTCAAGTTCCGCAAAACTGTATGCATCCTCCAGATTGTGCCGCACCGACTGAATAACCCAAAGGCCCATAATATTTTTAAGGAAACGGATTCTTCCGTTGTGGGCGCCTTCGTTGGTATAACCCGCAAGGCGGGCTTCCTCCGTAAGCACCGGAGCGCCCGAAACGCCCAAAAGGCTCCAGGTGCCGGAACTGATGTAAAGGGCGTCCGCGTCCACCGCCGCCACTGCCGACGCCGTGTCGTGGCCGGCAATCATTACAATCCTGGAATTGACGCCGGTCTCTTTTTGAAGAGCTTCGCTTAAATTCCCTATATCAAAAGGCGGTATTTTGGCGGGCTTAAAAAGTTTTTGGGGCAGCCCCAGATCTTCAAGGATTTTGACGCTCCAGGTTTTGGCAGCCGCGTCCAAAAGGCCTGAGGTACTGGCGTGGGTATATTCCGTATGGGTCTTTCCCAAAAGCTTACCCGTAAGGCGGTAGGAAAAATATTCGGGTAAAAGAAAAAGTTCCTCCGCCCTGTCCAGGCGGCCCGCGCTTTTGTCCGCCAGCACCTGGTAGATGGTATTAAAGGGCTGATGGGCAATGCCGGTGATTTTGTAGCGCCCTTCCGCCGCTCCCGCTTTGTCAAAAAAAGGCTCGGTCCGGGAATCCCGGTAGGCGTAGACGGGCTTAATGACTTCGCCCTGTTTGTCGGCCAGGGCATAATCCACGCCCCAGGTGTCAATGCCGATGGAAACGGGGTTTTTGCCCGCGTTACCGCATTTTTTGAGGCCCTTTACGATTTCGCCAAAAAGCAGATCGTCGTCCCAGACCAGGGAATTCCCCTGTTTTATAGGCCCGTTGGCAAAGCGGTGCATTTCTTCCAGGATGATCTTTCCCTGTTCCACATGTCCCAGGATATGCCTTCCTCCTGAAGCGCCCATATCAATCGCCAAATAATAGTTAGTCATGTATTTAGAATAGCACAGAAAAGGGTAGAAGTATAGTGAGTGAGCGGGCGGGGGCGATCCTTTATGCTGTCTGTCTGCAATGTAAGTGCATTTACTCCGTAATTCAAACAGAACGCCCGGGCGCTTCCCCGGCTGGGTGCTAGATGGACGAAACTCCTTACGCGCTGCGCGCCATTTGTGTAATCAGTAATGCAATAAACACTG
>JAIRLQ010000376.1 GCA_031259345.1 Treponema sp. | reverse complement strand
AAAACAACAAACGGCGCGCAGCGCGGGAGGAGCTTCGTCCATCTAGCACCCAGCCGGGGCAGCGCCCGGGCGCCCTGTTTGGATTAGCGGAGTACATGCTTTTGCCCTGTAGTCTATTTCCCCTGTTTTCTGTCATACTGATTTCCATGACAGTATCTGAAATCATTGATTCCCTCTACGCCGGTTCGCCCTTGTTAAAAGAAGCCATTAAGGAGGCGGTCAGGCAGAAAGAAGCGGTAACCCCTGCCCTGTTGGAACAACTGCAAATTGTTTCGGATGATATTGCCGGCACTATTGATGCCGGGGATTATGACTTCATTGCAGCCGCATATCTGCTTGCCCAGTTCAGGGAAAAATCGGCTTTTCCCCTTTTGGTTTCTCTCCTCAGGGTTGATGAGAATACGGCGGACGAACTTTGGGGCGATGCTTTAACCCAGAGCTGCCCTCCGATGCTGCGGGACACTTTCAACGGAGACATCGGGCTTTTGCGGGAAGTCATTGAGAACCGCTCGTATTCACCCTGGGCACGGGTAACGGCCCTTGATGCGTACAGCTATCTTTATACCGACGGACATATCACACGCAGGGAATTAACCCGTTATCTTCGCCAGCTCATAAGAGTTGTCTATCGCGACAATCTGAACGAAGACGATATTACCGTAATAGGCTACGTCGGCCATGCCGTCATTGATTGTCATCTTATCGAAATGATAGATGACATTAAAGAACTCTATGACAATGAGCTAATTGATCATTTTAGCCTGGGTGAATATAAAGACTTTCTTGAAATGGTAAACGGTTATGACGATCCGTTTTATAAGAACCGGCATATTACAGATACCATAAAAGAGCTTGAAACATGGCATTGGTTTGATCCGGATGAAGATGATTAATTACGGGGCTCTTTACGGTGTTATCGTGTTAGGGTAGGATATTGATATGTTCCGGCCCCTAAAAAACCCGTACCCAAAAAGCGTTCTATTGTTAATCTTATATGTGTTTTGCCTTGCACCCCGGCTTCCCGCGCTGCCGGATCAAAGCGGAACATCAGCCCTTGCCTGGCCCCTTGTTTTGGGCGGCGAAGAGGGGCTTTTTGCGATGAATCCAAACAACCGTGTCCAAACGCTTTGGACAGGCGGCTCGGTAAAAAAGATCCTGAGAGGGGGCCCGCTTTGGGTAATGCTTTCGGACAAGGGCGTTCTGGTTTCTTCCGATTTGCGGAATTGGGAAGAACGCAACAAGGGCCTTCCGGTTCAAACCATCAAAATTTTTTCAAAAGGCGAAACATCTTTCCGGACCATTATTCAGGAAATTAAAGATCTTGAAGTTCATCCCCAAAAAGCGGAGATCATGGTTTGCGCCGTTAAAAACGGAATTTACCTTACCCGGGACGGCGGCCTTAATTGGGAAAGTCTGGGGATGCCCCCGGCCAATACCAACGGCATTAAGGCGGTGGCGGTTTGCAGTCTTCCCGGTCCTTCCGGCGGGAATGAATTAACGGTTCTTTGTTCCCATAGTATTTATGGCGTGTTTTACCGTCAGCCCGATTCTTCTTCCCCCGCCTGGACCGCGTTAAACACCGGCCTTGAAAAGCTTGAAACTACGGACAATCCCGATGAAGTATCGGACCTCAAGGCGGCAGTTCCGGCCGCCCTCTATGAGGCGGACGCTTTGCAAGCGGACGAAAACGCCGCTGACGAAATCTACGCGGCCCAAAGCTTTAGAAGGCGCCTGTACCGCCTTTCCTGGGCCGAAAAACGCTTTAACCCGATTTGGACCGATGGGCAGGCCTTTGGCGCCGTGGATTCGCTTTGTCCGGGCAATACTTCCCTGCGCTTTCTGCAGGACGGCGCCTTAAATGAACTGGACCTTAAAGCCGCTGATGCTCCAAAACAACGAAAAGATCTTGCCCTTCAAATTACAAATATGGCCCGGACACTTAAAATAAAGCCGGTCTGCGCCGTAATAAAAGAAAACAACCGCCTGCGGAATTCGGAAATTCTTACCCTTTCGGAACTGTGGCTTTTGGATACAGTTCCCTTGTCGGGCGGGCAGCTTTCGCTTAACCGGACGGAACCCCAAAGCGCTGTCAGCCCCAAAAACTCCGCCGGCCGGGAAGGGCTTTATCTGCCGGTAAATCATGCCATGGATGAAGCAAGCCTTGCGCCCTACCTTGACCTGATAGAGAAACGGAATCTGGACATGGTCGTTATCGACATGAAGGATGATTATGGCAGGCTCCGCTTTACGCCCCAAAGCGAAACCCTTTCAGGTTGGGGGCGGGTTTTCCGCCCTGTAGACATTGACTCATTTTTAAAAGTGATGAAAGAGCAGGGCATTTACACTATAGCCCGTGTAGTGGTGTTTAAAGATCCCGAAATGGCAAAAAAAGAAAATGCCAAATACGCCGTCTGGGACAGCCGTAACAACAAAGCCTGGGAAGGCTACTACGACACCCGCCGTAAAAAGCTTCCCCCGGGCGAAGAAGAAGCAAATTCGGCGCTTAAAACCGAAATCCTTCCGGCGGAAAGTCCGGACTACGAAATTGTCAGAACTTACTACGATGAAAAATGGGCCGACCCCTATGCCGAAGAAATATGGGAATACATAGCCGTGCTTTCTGATGAACTTCACAGCCGGGGCTTTGACGAGATTCAGTACGACTACATACGTTTCCCCACCGACGGCGCAAATCTGGGCGATGCCCGTTACCGTTTTAAAGAAAACGGCATGGATATGGACAGCGCCATTCTTTCGTTTTTGCGTCATGTCCGGGCCAGGGTAAAGGCCCCCATTTCCGTTGATATTTACGGCGCCAACGGCTGGTACAGAACCGGCGCCAGAACAGGTCAGGAAGTGGAACTTCTTTCTCCTTATGTAGACATAATCTGCCCCATGTACTACCCCAGCCATTTTGAACAAAGCTTCCTCGCCCAGGACCCGCCGGAACTGCGCCCATACCGCATTTACTATCAGGGTACTCTCCGCACCCAGATCATTGCGCGGGGAAAAATCACCGTGCGTCCCTGGGCCCAGGCTTTTTTCCTTAATGTTTCCTACGACCGCAAATATTATAATGTTGATTATGTCCGCCGCCAGACCGAAGGCGCCAGGGACGCCGGCGGAGGCCTTACCTATTGGAACAATTCCGGCCGCTACGAAGACATCCCGTCACCCACGGACATAAGCAAAGCTGAAATGTAGGCACATTATGGGCCCGGACATAGTCCGCGACAACCTTGAAACAAGCATTTTTCGTATTGTGGACAACTCTCCCTTATCTGGAAACATAATTTGCTTTTTGGTATATTAAAACCATGACAGCAGATGAATTACGAAGCAAATATATTGAATTTTTTAAAACCAAGGGCCATGCCCAGATTCAGGGAAAATCCCTCATTCCCGAAAATGATCCCACTGTGCTTTTTACCACAGCGGGAATGCACCCCCTGGTGCCCTACCTTCTGGGCGAAGATCATCCGGCGGGAAAGCGTCTGGTGGATTATCAAAAGTGCATACGCACCGGGGATATTGACAGCGTAGGTGATCCGAGCCACCTGACTTTTTTTGAAATGCTGGGGAACTGGTCCCTGGGGGACTATTTTAAAGAAGGCGCGATAGAGATGAGTTTTGAATTTCTCACCTCTCCCCAATGGCTGGGAATCCCGGTGGAAAAACTGGCGGTAACTGTCTTTAAAGGCGAAGGCGATGTAGAGCGGGACGATGAATCCGCCGCGGTATGGAAGCGCATGGGCATTCCTGAAAACCGTATCGCTTATCTTCCCAGGGAAGACAACTGGTGGGGGCCCGCGGGCGCTACAGGGCCCTGCGGTCCGGACTCGGAAATGTTTTATTATGTCGGCGATGCTCCCTGCGGGTACGACTGCAAACCCGGCTGTTCCTGCGGCAAGTGGCTCGAAATCTGGAACGACGTGTTCATGCAGTATAACAAAGACGCAGGCGGGAACTATGTGCCCCTGGAAAGAAAATGCGTAGACACCGGCATGGGCATTGAACGCACGGTTACAATTTTAAACGGCAAAACTTCGGTGTACGATACCGAAATATTTGCTCCAATTATTGCCGCCGTTACCGCGCCAATTCCGGGGGGCTATACTTACGGCGCCTGCCCCGACAAGGATCGTTCCATCCGCATTATCTCTGATCATATACGTTCCGCGACTTTTATCCTGGGAGATCCAAAAGCCGTAAGCCCGTCCAATGTCGGCGCAGGCTATGTGCTGCGCCGCCTTATCAGGCGGGCAGTGCGGCACGGGCACAAACTGGGCATTACCGGGAACTGGCTCCCCCCGATCGCCGCCGCGGTAGTGGAAAAATTTGCCGGTTCCTATCCGGAACTGGAATCGGGCCGCGCTTTCATCATGGAAGAGCTTGAAAAGGAAGGCCGTAAATTTTACGAAACATTGCAGAAAGGCGAACACGAGTTCGAGAAGATGCTGCCCAATCTGCTTAAAAACCCCAAAAAGATTATGTCAGGCAGGCTGGCCTTCAAACTCTACGACACTTACGGCTTTCCCATAGAATTAACCGAAGAACTTGCCGCCGAAAATGGCATGAAGGTAAACCGCGAAGAATTTGACGAAGCCTTTAAAAAGCACCAGGAACTTTCCCGGGCAGGGGGCGACCAGGCGTTCAAAGGCGGCCTGGCTGATCACAGCGAAATCACCACCCGTTACCATACGGCGACCCATCTTTTGCAGAAAGCCCTGCGTATGGTGCTGGGGGATCATGTTGCCCAAAAAGGATCCAACATCACCGCCGAGCGTATGCGTTTCGACTTTTCCCACGGTGCGCCCATGACCAAAGAAGAAATAAAAAAGGTTGAAGACATCGTCAACGGGGCCATCAAGGCCGATCTGCCGGTAACCGTGCAGGTAATGAGCCTTGACGAAGCAAAGAACGCCGGGGCTATCGCCCTCTTTGGTGAAAAGTACGAAAATCAGGTTAAAGTATACACCATGGGGAAGTCCCCGCTTGACTACTTTTCCAAAGAGGTCTGCGGCGGCCCCCATGTAAGCCATACCGGCGAACTGGGGAAATTCGCCATACAGAAAGAACAATCCTCGTCTGCCGGGATAAGGCGCATACGGGCTGTACTCAGTTGAGGCTGTTCCGAAACCAACGGGTTTTGGAACAAGCTCAGTTAGTATCTCGTTTTTTTGGAACATAAGTAGTATATTAGGGGAATGAATATGAAACGTTTTTTAAGCATTTTTGTCTTTGGCGCCGTGCTGGCGTCCATGGCTTTTACTCAATCTGACCTTCAGCCTGTGGCCATTGTACGGCTCACAAAATCCGAGCCGATTACCGTAAAACAATTCCGCACGGAAGTGGAAAACCTGGAAAAGCAGACCCGCCGTACCCTTAGCGACAGTGAAAGGCGGGAGGTTCTGGACGCAATGATAAACCAGCGGCTTATCCTCCAGGCCGCGGAACGGGACAGGGTAACGGTAAGCGAAAACGAAGTGAATGAACAAGTAAAAGAACTCCGGGGCAATGCCTCGGAGAGGGATTTCGCTATAGCGATAAAGGAAGAAACCGGCCTTGACCTGCCGGCCTTCCGGGAGCAGTTAAGAAAGACCCTGCTTGCGCAAAAATATCTGGGCGAAAAGAAAAAGGATCTTTTTACTTCCCTAAAAGAGCCGGCAGAAGAAGAGATCGTTAGTAACTATAATCTTAACAGAACCGAGTTTGTGCGCCCCGAAACGGTACGTTTTTCCATTATTTCCGTACCCTTTACCCCTAACAATGCCGCATCCAGGGCAAAGGCTAAAGCCGACGCGGACAAACTTGCCCAAACCATAGGCTCCGATACCGCCAAATTCGACGAAGCCATGGTCAAGGGGCAGTCGCCGACAGCCCTGACTGCTTTAGGGTATACAGGCGGGGACGGCGGCTATCTGCCCCGGAATCGCCAGGCCCAGCAGATGGTAGGCACCGAATTCATGAACGTTGCCTTTGCCCTAAAGCAGGGAGAAGTTTCCAAGGTTATCGAAAATGTCCGGGGCTACCAGATCATCAAAATTACCGAAACCTACGAACAAAAAAGTCTGGGGCTGGACGATATTGTCCAGCTCGGTACCCGTATGACGGTGCGGGAATATATACGCAGAAGCCTGCTTCAACAGAGTCAAAACGTTCTCCTGGACAGAGCTTCCAAGGAACTAATCACCGAACTTAGGGAAGGGAATCCCTATCAGATTATGGAAGCCAACATAAAATAATGGCATCAAGGCGGAAGGGGCGTATTCTGGCTTTCCAGGCTCTGTACTCCTGGGATTTGGTTTACAGCCAAACCGGAAAAACGGAAATCCCCGAAGGGTTATTGGACTTTCCCTGGATTGAAAACGGGAAAAAGTCCGCGGAAGATCTTGTTTTTCCCCGGCTTCTGGTTTCCGGAACAATAGAGAACATCGCCGCCATTGACGACATAATTAAAAGACACCTTACACACTGGGACATAGTGCGGGTAAAAAAAGTTGACCTTGCTATCCTGAGGATGAGCGTTTATACCCTGATGTTCCGGAAAGAAACCGCCCCCCTAATCGCCATAAACGAAGCTATCGGTATTTCCAGGGAATTCGGGACTGAAGATTCTTACCGTTTTATAAACGGCGTCCTGGACAGCATTAAAAAGACCCTTCAAGGGGATGGCCCTGATGAAGCGCAAAGCGAAATTTAAGGGGCTTTTTGCGGGAAATCCCTTAAAAATAGCCGGCGCCGCCGGTCTTTTGTTAGGCCTGGCCCTGGGCTGGGCGCTGATTTATTATTCCGTAACAAGAAATATCCAAATTTTCCCAAAAGACGAAAATACAAGCGCCGGCTTTGCCGAAGAACTGGAAGAATACGATGCCGCCCTGGCTTTTGAAACGCCGGAAAACCTCGTGAAACGCCTGAAAAGGCTTGAAAAAAAGGCCAAAGGGCAGGAAGAACGGCTTTCGGCGCTAAAACGGCGCCGCAGCCTTACCCTGGAGCACCCGGAATTCCTTAGCCGCCCGGGCGGCAATGCCGCTGTGGAGTACAAAAATGCCGTCTTAAAACTAATCAAAGAGTTCCCCTATTCCGAAGCTCTTTCCGCCGTAGCCGCCGAATCGTTTTTCCTTTCAGGTTCATCGCCTTCGGACGAAGGAATCCCCCTGTTGTACAGCTTTGCCGATCGCATAAGCAATGCCCGCTACGACCCTCTGGTTTTGGGCCTTTACGCCCTTTCCGGGAGTCTGGAAAATGCCGAAAAGGCCGCAAAAATAGACGGGGCGGCGGAACTGCTTTCTTTATGGCAGTCCCCTGAATTTTCCCTTATTTCTCCCCGTCTGCGTTCCTCCTTAAAAAACGACGAAGCCGTTATCCGCATACTCCGGGAGGATATTCCGGCGGCGCAGATGCGGATTAATACATTAATAGAAGAAGACAGCGGCAACCGGGAATTGCTTCGCCTGGGGGCGGATTTTTTTTACGATTACGGCAATCCCATGCGGGCTGCCGCTCTATACTCCCGGCTTGGCGGCGATGACAACCTTTCCCGCCAGGCCGACGCTCTTGCCCTGGCCGGGGAAATC
>JAIRLQ010000358.1 GCA_031259345.1 Treponema sp. | reverse complement strand
TTTCTTAATAAAACCAATTCCCTGCCAAGCGCTTTTTTCTGTCTTAATGATATTCTCGCCTATGGGTGCTTAAAAGCCCTCCGGGACCACAATATCAGGGTTCCCGAGGATGTGAGCATCATAGGGTTTGACGATCTGCCGTCAAGCAGTTTTGCCGATCCCCCTTTAACCACTATCCGGGTTTCTACCCGGCAAATAGGGCAACGGGCATTGGAACGGCTGGCCCAGCGCATATCCGGCCTTTCTTATGAACTGCCGGAAAATATACTTATCTCGGGCAGACTAATCACCCGGGGCAGTGTGAGGAAATTATGAAAATACTTGTTTTTGGCGCCCTTCATATTGATTGTGTTTTCGAGGTCGATCATATAGCCGTGCCCGGCGAAACCCTGCAAACCTGTAACGGCGAAAAAAACGCCGGGGGCAAAGGGGCCAATCAGGCGGCGGCGCTGGGTAAAGCCGGCGCGGAAGTTTACATGGCGGGTAAAATAGGCGAAGACGGAAAGTTCATTCTGGATCTGCTTGAATCCTGCGGGGTAAAAACAGAACATGTAAAAGTGTATGATGGCGCTACGGTTCAGGCTTTTATACAGGTTGATAAAAACGGACAGAATGCCATTGTTTGTTATGCCGAAAAAGACAGCGAGATTGCCCAAAGCGACATAGAGCCCGCGTTAAGCGCCTTTGGTCAGGGGGATATTATTTCGCTGCAAAACGAAATTCCCTTTACAGCCGAAATGATGCGGGCGGCAAAAAAGCGGGGCATGAAAATCTGCCTTAACCCTTCGCCATACGACGAAAAAATCGAAAAACTTCCCCTGGAACTGGCAGATATTTTTATCGTAAACGAAATCGAAGGCCCCGCCCTGGCCTCTCTTAAAGCCGGCGCGGCGCCAAATGAAATTCTTGACAGCCTGGTAAAACGCTTCCCCGGCAAGGAGATAATTCTTACCGCGGGGAGAGAAGGGGCTTACTACGCCTGCGACAGCCGCCGCGAAAAAGGGGACATTGTAGACCTTCCGGTGGAAGACACCACCGGGGCTGGTGATACCTTTACCGGGTTTTACCTCGCCGCCAGGGCAAAGGATTATTCCGTAGCCTGCTCCCTTGGCCTCGCGTGCAAGGCGGCGTCTATCGCGGTTTCCCGAAAAGGCGCCCTTCCCTCCATTCCAAAAGGAAGCGAAGTTTTTTAACTCAAAAATGTTTCTTCCAGAAAAGCCGCTACGCCGTCTTCCTCGCAGGGGCCCGAAACCAGGCTTGCGGCGGCCTTAACTGTTTCTTTCGCGCTTGAAGGGGCTACCGAAAAAGAAGCAAGGCGGAACATGGGGAGATCGTTTTCTTCATCCCCAAAGGCTATTGTCTCTTCCGGCTTTAAGCCCCTGTATTCCAGGGCGATCTTAAGGCCCGATCCTTTTGAGGCTTTTGCGTTAAGCACCTCAAGATAGGTAGGCTGGGTCCGGGCCATATACACGCTGTCCCCAAAGCGTTCTTGTAAAAACGGCCGCAGGACATTGTCCTGAATTTCGGGTTCCGCCAAAAACATGCTTTTAATTGCCCCTGTTACTCCGGGCCCTTTAAGGGTTTCTTTTAAATCGCCAATCATGGAGTATATTCCGGTATGGCCGCCGTATTGATCACGCTCGGCGCCTTCGCGCTCCGCCATAAGGAAAGGTTTTGGGTGTTCCCGGTTTCCGGGGAAAAACACCTGATAGTAAATGTCTTTATCACGGGCAAAATCTACGCAGGCTTCCACAGCGCCGGTTTCCAAAAGGCTGGCGTGGAGTATTTTATCGCCGGGCATATCCGCGACCACAGCGCCGTTAAAATATACCATTGGCCCGGAAGTCCCAAAGGCTTCCCGGAATTTTTCGGTCATGCCCCCCATGGAACGACCGGTACAAATAATAATATGAAGGGAACGCTCGCGGCAGGCGTTGATAACGGCGGCTGTACGGTCGCTTAATATTGCCCCGGGCCGCAAAACCGTGCCGTCAAGATCCAATGCCAGGGCTTTGATGCTGCTTTTGTTTGGTAAAATTGACATAAACAGATTGTACACTATAATAAAAGTAATGTCAGAAGAACTGGCGCTGCCTTTAGCCCTTGCAGTCTCATTTGGCGCGGGGATTCTTTCGTTTTTATCTCCCTGCGTTTTCCCTCTTGTTCCATCATATTTAAGCCTTTTGGGAGGCTTAGGCGAACAAAATCGTTCCACGTCAAAATGGCAGCTTGTATTTGTTTCGCTGTCTTTTGTTTTTGGCTTCAGCGTTATTTTTATCGCCCTTTCCATACTCTCATCAATATTTTTCTTTTTTATAGGAAGAATTTCACCCTGGATTAATCTTGCGGCGGGAATTATCATAATTGTTTTGGGGCTCAACATTATTTTTGATTTTCTTAAATTCCTCAATTATGAAAAACGCTTCCATTCCCGTAAACGCCCCCGGGGCATAGGCGGCGCGTTTCTTGCGGGTCTTGCTTTTGGCGCGGGGTGGACGCCCTGCATAGGCCCCATCCTTGCGGGCATTCTTTTGATGGCAGGGCAAGAAGGCCAAACAGGGACGGCGGTTCTGTATCTTACGGCCTACTCGGCCGGTTTGGGTATTCCGTTTTTGGGGGCGGCGGTTTTTTTCGATTACTTTCTCGCCCGGCGTTCCGGCCAGGGGGCGGCCAGATTTAGAAAGCATTTGCCGCTGATACAAAAAATAAGCGGATTGCTTTTAATTTTAATAGGCATTCTGATGCTTACCGGACGCTTCCACGCAATTAACATTTTCTTGCAGCGGGCGCAATACCGCTATATTGCCTGGTCAGTTGACAAAGCCCTGCCATTCCGGGTTTTGGGGAATTGGCTTTCGTGGCTGTTAAATATTTGACAAGTGAGCTTGTTCCAAAACCCGGTTAGTTTTGGAACAGCCTCAAGTAAGCGCATGTACCACGAAAATAACTTTTGCCCCGCGCTGCCTTCCTTTTTCACCCAATGTGCCGTATAGTTACCGGTAGAGGTATATATGAGCGTTAACCGGGAGTATAAAGCAAGCGTTTTCTCGATATTGTTCGGGGAAGAAAACACCCTTCGGGAACTGTACGGAGCCCTGGAGGGCGTTACCCTGCCTGAGGATCTGCCCATCACTATCAATACCCTTGAGGACGCGCTCTTTAAAACCAGAATCAACGACATCTCTTTCGAGGCCGGCGAGAAACTGGTCGTGATTCTCGAACACCAGTCCACGATTAACCCGAACATGCCGCTCAGGCTGCTTTCGTACATCGCCAGGGTATACGAAAAGATAACGGCAGGTAAGAAAACAAGGCTGTACGGCAAAAAGGGCTTCAGAGTACCCCGGCCGGAATTTATCGTGTTGTATAACGGCCCTGATCCTTTTCCTGAAGAGAAAACGATTCGGCTGTCCGACAG
>JAIRLQ010000346.1 GCA_031259345.1 Treponema sp. | reverse complement strand
ATGATTTTAGGGGGGATCCCGCTTCGGCGCTTCTGGAAGTATTGGACCCGGAACAAAATTCAAGCTTTACGGATCATTATCTGGAAGTGCCCTACGATCTTTCAAAAGTGCTTTTTATCACCACCGCAAACTCCATCCATGCTATCCCCTACCCTCTTTTGGACCGCATGGAGATTATCGAAATACCCGGTTACGGTGAAAACGAAAAACTTGCCATTGCCAAAAATTTTCTTGTCCCCAAAGAGTTGATCGAAAACGGCCTTTCCAAAGCAAAGGTAGATTTTAAAGATGAAGCCATTAAAGAGATTATCAGGCACTGGACTATGGAATCCGGGGTGCGGAATCTTGAACGGGAAATTGCCCGCTGCGCCCGGCGTATCGCCAGGGACGCGGTAAACAAGAAATATGGCGAATCGGCCAAAAAGCCCCTTGGATCCTACAAAAAAACTGTCAAAAAAGAAGACCTTGAAAAACTGCTGGGACGGAAGAAGTACAAAAACGATCTGGTTTTTAAAGAAGCCCGGGTTGGGGTATCAAACGGCCTTGCCTGGACCGAAACCGGCGGCGCCATGCTTCCTGTAGAAAGCATCAGTTTTGACGGAACAGGAACTGTTATAATTACAGGCAACCTTGGGGATGTAATGAAAGAAAGCGCCCGCATAGCCCTCTCCTACCTTAGAAGCGCTAAAGACACATACCGTTTTCCGTCCAGGGGTTTTGGCAAAACAGACTTTCATATCCATGTTCCGGAAGGCGCCATTCCCAAAGACGGTCCCTCGGCGGGAATTACCCTGGCGGCTTCCCTGCTTTCTACCCTTTGCCATATCCCGCCAAAGCCGGGCATTGCCATGACCGGGGAGCTTACCCTCACAGGCCGTATCCTTCCCATTGGCGGCCTTAAAGAAAAACTTTTGGCGGCAATCCGCAACGGCATGGAAAAAGTACTGCTTCCGGCGGGTAACAGGGATGACTGGGAAGAGCTGGACAGTGAAATAAAAAACGCCATAAGCCCGGAGTTTGTGGAAAATGCCGCCGAAGCTTTTGCGAAACTTTTTGATAAAAAAATACTTAAGCCGGGGAAAAAAGCAAAGTCAAAAGAGCTTGTTCCAAAACGCAAACCTCAGGTTCGATATTAGTTTTGGAACCGCCCTGATGTCTGGCAGTTTGTTGCACTTGCGGAATTTTTACCTAAGCGCGGTCTCCTGGATTATTTTTAGGGTGTCCCGGGCGCAGGCGTCCCAGGAAAAGTTTTTTGCCCGTTCAATGCCGGCCTTGATACTTTCCCGGTAAATATCGCGGTTTGCCGTTATGGTAACCATGCGGTCGGCCATTTCTTCCGCGTCCAGGGGGTCAAAATAAAGAGCCGCATGACCGGCTGTTTCGGGGAGCGAGCCCGCACGGGCGCAGACCACAGGCACCCCCGAAGCCATTGCTTCAAGCACCCCCATGCCAAAGCCTTCGTACATGGAAGGGACCGCCACAATGTCGGCGCCGGCGTAAAGTTCGGGCAGGCTGGTAACGGGAAAGTGGCCTGTAAAGAAAATGTCGTTCCGATATTTGCTCGCCCCGGCGGCATCCTTTATTATGTTGGCCCCATGGCTGTCCGCCCCGGCCAGTACCAGCCTGTGGGGGTAGTGGGTTCGTTCCTTAAAAATGCCAAAAGCTTTGATAAGCCTGACATGGTTTTTTACCGGGTGTTCCAGCCGGGAAGCATAGAGCACATAGGGCCGCCTAAAACTAAAAGGCTGAATAAGGACTATGCTTTCTTCGTTCCGGGGCCGGGGGAAAAAAGCCGTATAGTCTATGCCGTTGGGTACCACTTCGATACGGGATTCTTTAATACCCGCAAGTTCCATAAGTTCTTCTTTAATCCACGAAGAAACAGCTATGACGCGGTCAAGGCGCCGCAGGGAATTGGGCAGTATCATTCTGAAAACCACCCCAAGCTGTTCTTTGGCTTTGCGGGAACCCCACCATGCGGTCATGTCATGCACCGCCCCAATTGCCGGACAGGGGGACTTATAGGGCAGCCCCCTGTGGGCCGCGGGAAAAAAGCAGGCGTTCCATTGGCGTACCCGGGCAAACTCCGGGTATTTTAAAACATGCCAGACAGAAATGGCGGTTTTGCCCGAAAAATGGCAACGGGGGATAAACTCCATATCCGGGGCGGCTTCGCTGTAAGAAAAGCGGTCGTAGTCCCAGCCAAAAAGTTCAAAATTTTCCCCCGACGGAGGTATTCTTCTTAAAAGCTGGGTAAGATACAACCCCACAGCCGATTTTCCACTGTCGCAGGCAAAAGTGTCTATCCCGATTTTCATAGGACGCTCATTATATCTTATTAATCAGCTCCAGACCAGAGGGGCTTAAGACCAGGCAGGGCAAAAGCATATACCCCCGCAAATACAAACAGGGCGCCCGGGCGGCTTCCCGGCTGGGTGCTAGATGGACGAAACTCCTTACGCGCTGCGCGCCGTTTGTTGTGTTACGTTTATTGGCTTAGGGTTACGTTTTCTGCGTATAACATTATCCTGGTCGTCGTTTCGCCATGTGTGTAATCAGTAATGCAATAAACACTGTAAATAGCCCCGCATCCACGGGCGGGGGCAATCTCCTACGCAAAAACTATGGAGGAGTCCTCACCAATCGGTGAAAACCGATTGGTGTTGGAGGTGTGCCCAGCATGGGCGGTAACTAGGCGGTGAAAGTCCGCTATGCGCTCGGTAGCAGGAAGCATGAGCCAAGAGCAAGGGTG
>JAIRLQ010000323.1 GCA_031259345.1 Treponema sp. | reverse complement strand
ACGGTTTTACGCTGAAGGATAGAGGCATACTCCCCATAGTTTTCCCGTACTTTTCTGCGCGCTTCATCCATGTCTTTTGCCTGAATGACAAAGTATTCCTGCATAATTTCCCTTCCTATTCTTCCTCACCTGGACGTATCACGCCCAGGGATTCTACGGTAAAATCATTTCCTATTTCCGGCGCCGACAACACAGCGACCTCCGGCAGTTCCCTGTCCAGCGCGGTTTTTACCAGCGCCCGGGCCGCTTCGGAACAGAGCAGCACCGGCATGTAGCCCTGTTTATGAACCGCCTGGACAGAACGCCTTACAGACGCTATCCAGGCTTTTTGAAGCCTGGGTTCCAGCGCAGCCATTTCATCGCCGGAAGAATCTATTACTTTGCTTTCCAGAATCTTTTGTTCCAGAGAGGGGTCCAGCATCAACACATGGAGGCAGCGGGAAGAATCGGAATATTGAAGGCAGATTTGATTTTTTAGGGCCTGCCTTGTTTTTTCGATAAGGTAGCCGATTTTTCTGCTTAAAGGATAAAAGTCCGCAATGGCTTCGAGTATGGAGACCATGTTCCTGATGGAAACCTGCTCTTTAAGGAGGCCCTGGAGCACTTTCTGGATTTCCCCAAGCACAAGCCCCGGGCCGTCGCGCTGGTTGGTCAGCGAAACAGCTTCTTCCACAACCGCCGAATAATTTTTCTTAAGGCCTTCAATTATGTTTTTAACCGATTCCCTGTCAAGGATTTCCGCGGCATGGCGCTTGATAATTTCCATTAAATGGGTAGCAATAATGGAAGGAGGATCTACCACCGTGTACCCCGCGCGCTCAGCCTCGTCCCGCTTGTCTTCGCTGACCCAAAGGGCCGGAAGGCCAAAGGCGGGATCTTTGGTTTGTTCGCCCGAAATTTCTTCTTTGACCGTTTCGTTTACCATGCACAAATAATGGCCCATGCGTATGGAACCCCTGCCTACATCAACTCCCCTAATCTTAAAACAGTATTCGGAAGAACCCAAAAGCATATTGTCGATAATGCGGATTTTTGGAATAATAATCCCCAAATCCAGGGCGGTCTGCCTGCGCACTTCCTGAACCCGCTGTAAAAGTTCCGCCCCCTTGTCCTTGTCTACCAGTGGAATAAGGCCAAAACCCAATTCCAGAGAGAGGGGATCAAGCTGTTCCATGTGGGCGCTTTCCGCCGCATCTTCCCTGGGCTTTTTGGTATCCTGGGTTTTTGCCATCATCTCGTCAAAACTTTCTTTTTTCTTGAGGTTCCGGCCTATGCGGTAGGCATAAAAGCCAAGCAGGGCAGACATAGGAAACAACACATATTTGGGGAAAATGGGAAGCAGCGCCAGGCCGAAAAGAACCGCGGCGGCAATCCAGTAAACCTTGGCGTCTTTTGAAAACTGCTGTGAAACCTGGTCCGTCAATTCCCCGGGCGCCGCCGCACGGGCTACCACAATGCCCATGGCGGTTGACACCAGAAGGGACGGGAACTGAGAGATAAGCCCGTCGCCAATAGAAAAAGAAATATAGGTACCCAAAGTCTGGGAAATCTCTTCGCCATTCAGGGTAGAACCAATAATGATCCCCCCCACGATATTTACCACCGTGATAAGTATGCCTACTTTGACATTGCCGGAAATAAATTTACTTGCCCCGTCCATGGACCCGTAAAAGTCCGAATCCCGTTGTATTTCTTCTTTGCGGCGCTGGGCCTCTTTTTGGTCAATGGAACCGCCGTTATATTCGGTATCAACAGCCATAAACTTGTTCGCCATGGCATCCAGGGTAAACCTGGCGGCTACTTCGGAAATACGGGTGGCCCCTTTGGTAATAACCATAGCCTGAACGGCAATGATCACGATAAAAATTACAAAACCTGTTACAAGGCCCTTCGAGTCCCCGGAACCGACTACAAAGGTAGAGAACGCTTTTATCATTCTGCCGTCAAAACGGGAACCCTGGGTTAGAATAAGACGGGTAGACGAAACATTAAGGGCCAGGCTAAAGACCGTTACGATTAAAAGAACCACCGGAAACAGGGTAAAATCCGTAGGCTTTTTATTATACAGAACAATAAGGAGCACCAAAAGGGAAAGCACCAGATTCATGGACATAAGGGCGTCCAGAATTACCGTAGGCAGGGGGACGATGAACATAACAACTACCAGGATCACCCCAAAGGGAATAAAAAGGTTTTTGGTATTTATCATTCCGGCTTGGACCTGGGGACCGGCAGGTCTTGCAATATCAGCCATTAACTTACGCCTCCATCTTTAAACCCTGCGAAACATGTTCCCCGCGGGCATTCCTGTCAATATCCAAAAATTTACCAATCAAAGCGATCATCACTCGCCAAAAAATTCGCGGAATCACATCCCCCACTTCTACCCTGGCATAAATAGCCCGGGTAAGCGGAGGATGTCTGACTACCGGCACTTCATTGGCTAGCGCGATTTCCCGTATCCGCGTGGCAAGCTCGTCTTCGCCCTTGGCTATCACTACAGGCCCTTCCATAGCGCCCATCTCGTAAAGAATCGCCACCGAGTAATGGGTGGGGTTTGTAATAACCACATTTGCCCTGGGCACCACCTGCGCAAGATTTCTGGAAAGAAGCTCCCTGTAGCGGGCTTTAAGCCGCGCCCTAACCTGGGGATCCCCTTCTTCCTGTTTCATTTCTTCCTTAAATTGCTGCTGGGTCATTTTAAGGGATTCTTTGAATTGCCAGCGCTGAAAAAGATAATCGGGAATGGAAATAAGGAGCATAAGCAAAGCGGAAATAATAAGCATCTGGGCTGCCATGGTTGATATCAGGGTAATGCCGTTCCACAGGCCCGCTTTCTGCAAATTCATCAACTGGTTTATATTGGATCGAATAATGAAAAAAGCAACAAAACCTATGATTGCCATTTTTGCTATGGACTTGCCAAAATTTACCAGCCCTTCCAGAGAAAAAAGGGTCTTCTGAAAGTAACGTCCAAAATGGGGAACGACTTTGTTAAAATCCGGCGTCAAAGGTTTAGTGGTAAAAAGGAAACCCCTCGTTTGAACCAGATTTGAAAAAAGAGCCGCCGTTACCGCTACGGCAAAAAGGGGCAAAATCAGGCGGGCATAGTATTGAAAAAAAACTCCCGGGGCAATTTTATCCGTTGCGGGGTCAAGCTCGTTAATTCGTGTAAAGAAAAAACGTATCATCTCCGCGCAGGTATTAAGCATGCCAGGCGCCAAAAAGACCAGGGCCAGGGCCGGAAGGAGAAGCCCCAGGGCGGCAATAAGTTCCTGGCTTTTTGCGACCCTGCCTTCTTCCCTTGCCTTGCGGTACGTAGTCTCGGTAGGGTCAAAGGTACGCCCCTCATCCTCCGCGGCAAACCACTGTAAATCCATAAAAAACTTTTCGCTCACAGACCGCCCCCTTCGGCGATTTGCCGGCCTATGCGTATATAGAGGTTTTCTATGGCTCCAAAGCCGGAGCCAAGCACCCGGCTAAAGGCTTCGGTCATAAAAGGCAGGGAGGCGTAAATCAGGATAAAAGCAACGGTGATGGAAATGGGAAACCCTTCGGCAAGGATGTTAATTTGCGGTGCCGCTTTGGAGATAAGTCCGTTACACAGGGAAACCAGAAAAAGGGTTCCCAGTATGGGAAGCGAAATAATAATGGCGTCCAGAAAAAGCCGGGAAAGCCCCGAAACCATCATGGTAACAATACTTTCCCTTCCCGAAACAAGGTTCATCACATTTATGGACTCGAGGCTGCGCCAGAATCCGCCGAGAAACAGTTCCCTAAAACCTTCCATGGATAAAAACACCAGCATGGCGACCAGGTTAAGGTACTGACCAAGGAGCGGGTTTTCTATCTGCGCCAGGGGGTCGAAGGTATCCGAAGCGCTAAAGCCCATTTGAAGGGAAAAGAACTGGCCTGCCGTAGAAAAGGCGGAAAATATAATGGTCAGGAAAAAGCCCATAATTATCCCGATAAGCGCCTCACCAATAAGAAGAAAAATAAAACTCAGCCCAAAAGGCTGCAAAACCCAATCACGCGCCAGGGCGCCGGGAAAGGCGGCATAGGCGGCAAAGCCCGCCAGGGCAAAACGGGCTACCTGAGGCACCGCCTCGGTTGAAAGAAGGGGCGAGGTCTGGAGCATCGCCAATGCCCTGACCGCAATCAGGAGGAAAGCCGGCGCGGCGGCCAATATTTCACTTAGGATCCTGTCTTCAATCACGCGCTACCTCATCTCCGGTATCATTCTAAAAATCGCTATCGTATATTCGCGAAGGCTGGTAAACATCCAGCCTCCGAGAAACGCAAGCACCAGAAGTATGGCTATTACCTTGGGCACAAAAGTGAGGGTCTGCTCCTGAATGGAAGTAGTTGCCTGCAAAATGGCAACTACCAGACCCACCACCAAGGCGGAAAGCAAAAGCGGCGCCGCGAGGATAATAACTTCCAAAATACCGCCCCGAAGCAAGGCGGTAACATCTCCTATACTCAACTAAACCCCTATCCCTAAATAAAAGATCGGACCAGTTGATCCGTTAAAAGCCCCCATCCGTCAACAAGAACAAACAGAATAAGTTTAAAGGGCATGGAAATCATAACCGGCGGCAGCATGATCATCCCCATGGACATAAGGGCGCTGGCTACAACCATATCAATTACTATAAACGGGATATAAAGATATATTCCGATTTTAAACGCGACAGTCAGTTCGTTTAGAATGAAAGCGGGAACAAGAATATAGGTGGGAACATCCGCCAAAGTATTCGGGCGGTCAAGGCCGCGCATGGCCATAAAGAGCCTTATATTCCCGGGCCTGTTCTGCAGTTGGGTATACATAAAAATACGCAGCGGCGCTTCCGCTTCGCGGTATGCTTCTTCCACGGAAATTTCACCCTCCGCCAGGGGCCGCAGCGAATTGGTATAAATAGTTTGGAAAGTACCCCACATAATAAAGATTGTCATAAAAAGTGAAATCCCCATAAGCACCTGGTTGGGAGGGACCTGCTGCAGGGAAAGAGCGCGCTTGACAAAATCCAGCACGATGGAAATACGCAAAAAACTGGTTGTTAAAATAATAATGCTCGGCGCCAGGGAAAGTACCGTAAGGAGCAGGAGAAGCTGCAGCGAAAACGCAACTTCCCGCCCCGAAGCAGGGTTCCTGATGGTAAGGTCGATAAAAGGTATGACCGGGCTTTCCGGAGGGTCCGGGAGAGCCGCGGTCCCTTCGCCGGACATTTGCGGGAAAGGCGGCGCCTGGGAATGAATCTTTTGCGGAAAGCCGAAAACAAACAGGCAGCATACAAAGGCCGCCAGAAAGAGCTTTTTCATACTACAGCCCCTTAAGCCTGTCCCGCTGTTTTCGCAGGGATTCGGCATGTGAGGAAAGACGGCTTTCCATGCCCTTGCGGCTGCCGAACTTTCTTAACAATGAAGAAAAATCCAACAAAGCAGGCCCCCGCTCTTCCGCTTCCTGGCGGGCATAATCAATGAGCATTGTCTCCAGGGCTTCCTGTTCGTCTATTTCGGCAATCAGGGAAACCCCCCCATCGCCGCCGCCTACAAGATATGCCTTGGAACCAACGGATATTACCGCGCTAAAAGCCCCTGGCCCCAAAGGAACAGAGGCAAGAATTTTAAGATGGGGATTTCGTTCCGAACGGGGGCGGGCAGCGCGTTTGATAAAAAACACAACGCCGTAAATTGCCAGGGCTGCCAGGGCCAAAACCAGGATCATGCGGAAGATAACCCAGCCGGAAGCCGGCCCCGCCCCGCTGTCCGCTATGGGCGTTTCCTCCCCCAGGACAAAGGAATCTTCCGTTACCCCTTCCTGAGCCAAAACATGAGGGACATTAAAAACAAAGATTACGGCAGCGAATAAAACTGCGGCCAAAAAAACACGCCGGGTGTTCAGTCTTTCCCCTCCCAAGTACGAACTGATTAATTCTAATTATATACTGTTTATAAAATTAATGCAATACCGCGCATTGCGGGCACTAAATATTGTTAAGAATCGTGTTGACTTCCCCTTCGCTTAAATGCGTGATGGCGGCTATGGCCTTGGCATCCATGCCGTGCTTGTTCATTTCAAAGACGATTTTTTTTACGGCGCTTGCTTCACCTTCCTTTCGGCCTTCCTTTCGCCCTTCCTGCCATGCGCCTTGTGTGCGGGAATATTCGTCCCGCTGCGCCTTCAGCCGCGCCTCGTAGATCATCCGGTTCGCTTCGTCTTCGCTCATCACTTGCAGCTTGCAATACGCTTCCTCTAT
>JAIRLQ010000286.1 GCA_031259345.1 Treponema sp. | reverse complement strand
TGCGGGGCTCCGCTGTCGCTCCGGCCCCGGCGCATAGCGCCGTGGCTGCTTCGCACCCCTCCAATCCCTTGCGCGGCAGCTTTTGCGGCTATTGCAGACCGTTAAATGTAAAATTGCTGCAAGAGTATCGGCCTGTCTTGACACGGCAAGGGATAATGTGGTATACGAACATTTATCAGGTAGAGTTTTTGTGCGAAGCTGGCGTAAAGAGCCCATTTATCGTGGTTTTTGCGTCTTCTTTCACTGGAAAAAGGCACAAAAACCTACAAGTGCAACAGGTTCCTGGATGCCGCTTGAAATGGCTTCATGCCGTTAATTTTATGGTGAATCTTCGCATTTATATGAAGACGGCCGGTTTTTGCCCGAAATTGTTGATTGTAGCGGGGTAAAAGTAATGGAAACGGTAATTTTACAAAAAAAACGGCATCCTGGTCCTGAATTATTCAAAGAACTCCTCCGAAAAACACCGGTCATTCTGGCAGTTAAATCCATGGAAGGACTGGAAATTTGCCTTGCGAAAGACTGCGGCATAATCTTCATACTCTTTGGAGATATAGTTACTATCCCGGGCATTGTAGCCAAAATAAAAGAGGCGAAAAAAATCGCTATGGTCCACATGGACCTGATCGACGGGTTGGCTTCCAAGGATATTGCGGTGGATTTTTTGGCGGGACAGACCCGGGCGGATGGTGTTTTGTCCACCAAGCCAAGTTTGGTTAAATACGCAAAACACCGGGAGCTTTTAACGATTCAGCGATTTTTCGTTTTGGATTCCCTTTCCCTGCTCAACATTGAAAAACAGTTCCCCCTGGAGTATGCCGACGCAATTGAAATTTTACCGGGAGTGATGCCTAAGATAATCCGTAAAATAACGGAGAATTCTAAAAAGCCGATTATCGCCGGTGGCCTTATTTCTGATCAAGAGGATGTCCGCCATGCCCTGAATGCTGGTGCGGTATCGGTTTCCACTACAAATATTGGCCTGTTATCATGAATTTCCCGGTTCGCTTCCCGGGTGGTATCCCGAAAGATGGTATTATCAGAATGTTTTAAAAATTCTGCGGAGAAAAGAACTTTTGACCAAGTCAAAAGAATTTGTTTCCAGCCTGGCAATAAAAACCCCAGGCATTCATCAGGTCGTTCAGTTTTTATCCGGCGGAAACCAGCAAAAAGTAGTTATTGCAAAATGGTTATTTAGGAATCTTGATATACTGCTGATTGACGAACCAACAAGAGGGGTTGACATAAAGGCAAAAAATGAGATATATAGATTATTGGTAGAATTAAAAAATAAAAACAAAGGCATACTTGTTGCTTCACCTGAAATCCCTGAGTTATTAAATATTTGCGATAGAATAGTAATAGTAGTGCTGGGTGAAATTGTCAGTGAAATAAAAAGACAGGAGGATGGATTTACCGAAGCTAATATTTTGGAATTAATGCACATGGCGCATCCAAACAGGCCGTAACCAATCGGTTTTAAGGAAGGGGCTCTAATGCGGCGACCAGGCGGGAGCGGCTTTCTTGCTCCCTTTGTTAAAGCATTGGAGAACAAGAAGGGTTCCGAAATTACGTTATGACTGAATAGTTGCCTTTTTTGCAAGATAATTTATTAAAATTACCTTGCAATTTACAAATGTTTGCGCTATACTTATTGTATATATATAACAGAGTTGTTCTGTAGAAACTTATTTGCTGAGGAGATTGAGAGTGCAGCAAGATAGTCGATAGGCTATTTTGCTGCGCTTTTTTATAGGGGGGCTGCTATGCCAATAGATATATCGCTTAAAAACCTTGACGACCTTTTTCCCAAAACGTTTACCGGAGAAATGAAAGCTCAGGCCAAGACTATTTTTTTAAAAGAGCTGGCTATCGTACTCCACGAGTTTTACGGAGGGAAAATACAGACTATTCCCAAGTGCGGCCTTTATGGCCTCAACTGGTTCAATGTATGGTATACTCCGGGAGTTTCCCGGATTTCCACAACGATTCGTGATAATAATGACTGTTCTTTTTCCCTTTCCAACCGTAGCAACACGGTAGCGGTAGTATCCGACTCAACCCGGGTTTTAGGTGATGGTGACTGTACTCCGCCGGGAGGTCTCGGCGTTATGGAGGGGAAGTCTATGCTCATGAAATACCTGGGCGGCATAGACGCCGTAGCTCTCTGCGTGGATTCCCGGGGAGAAAATGGCAAAAACGACCCGGAAAAGCTTATCAATTTTGTAAAAATGTTACAGCATTCATTTGGCGCGGTGAATCTGGAAGATATCAGCCAGCCCAACTGCTTCCGGGTACTTGACGAATTGCGGGAAGTCTGTGATATTCCGGTCTGGCACGACGATGCGCAAGGCACTGCCTGCGTAACCCTGGCAGGGCTTATCAACGCTTTGAAATTGGCAGGGAAAAAAATCGGTAATGCCAGAATCGTACTCCTGGGCGCCGGGGCCGCCAATACTACTATTGCCCGGCTCATTCTGGCGGATGGAGGAGATCCGGCCAATATGGTCGTTTTTGATTCCAAGGGTTCCCTTCATCCGGGCAGGGAAGACATTAAAAATGATAAACGGAACTACCGAAAGTGGGAAATCTGTGAACAGACTAACCCCGCCGGAACGGCCTCTATTGCCGAAGCGGTAAAAGGCGCAGACGTACTTATTGCCCTTTCCACTCCCGGCCCGGATACCGTAAAACGTGAGTGGATTCGTTCCATGGCGGATAAATCTATCATGTTTGCCTGCGCTAATCCGGTCCCGGAGATCTGGCCCTATGCGGCCAAAGAAGAAGGCGCCTTTATAGTTGCCACCGGCCGGGGTGACTTCCCAAACCAGGTAAACAACTCGGTCTGTTTTCCGGGTATCCTTAAAGGCGCGCTGCTGGTACGTGCCCGGAAGATTACCGATAACATGGCTATACGCTGTGCCCACTCCATTGCCGAGTTTTCCGAAAGGCGCGGTATTAACCCCGATGATATTATTGCCACTATGGAAGAAACCGATATATTTGCCCGTGAAGCGGCAGATGTGGCAATGCAGGCGGCGAAGGATGGCGTCACCCGTGTGCAGCTTTCCTGGGAGGAGGTATACCAAAAGGCCAAGGCTGACATAACCGCATCCAGAAATCTCGTGGAAGATATGAAAAAATTGGGCCATATTATCGAACCTCCCGCTGAATTTCTGGAAACCGCTTTAAAAAAAGCCATAGATTTGGTGGATAAATTATAATAGACAAGGGGAGCGCATTTATGCAAAAAACCACGTATGAAAGTTTTGACAAAATAGAATCCTTTATGAAAGATGTCTTTATAAAGGTTGGCGTACCGCCTGAAGACGCGGCGATATGCGCGGAAGTTCTGATTGAGTCCGACAAACGGGGTATCGATTCCCACGGTGTGGGCCGGTTTAAGCCGATCTATATTGACCGGATTAAAGACGGGATTCAGAATCCGGTGACCCAATTTGAGGTTGTAAGAGAGGGGCCCGCAACGGCGGTTGTCGATGGTCACGACGGAATGGGTCAGGTAATTGGAAAGCGATCCATGCGGATGGCCATAGACAAGGCAAAATTGTACGGCATGGGTATGGTGGCGGTACGGAATTCTACCCACTACGGCATTGCGGGCTACTATGCCTCGATGGCGGTCAAGGAGGGGATGATCGGCATTACCGGGACCAATGCCCGGCCTTCCATCGCGCCCACTTTTGGGGTGGAAAATATGCTGGGTACCAACCCCCTTACGGTAGGCATCCCCTCCGACGAAGATTTTCCCTTTATACTGGACTGCGCTACGGCGATCTCCCAGCGGGGAAAAATCGAACATTACCAGCGTATCGGTAAAACCATGCCTCCCGGCTGGGTCATCGATCAGCAGGGCAGAAGTGAAACCGATCCCGGCAAAACCCTGGAGGGCCTTACACGGGGAACGTTTGCCCTTACTCCCCTGGGAGGCATCGGGGAGGAAACCGCGGGTTACAAGGGTTACGGGTACGCGACGGTGGTGGAGATTCTTTCCGCCGCGCTGCAGCAGGGGAACTTTCTCAAGGCCCTGAGCGGTCTTGACGCGGACGGGAAAAAAGCCCCCTATCACCTTGGGCATTTCTTTATTGCCATAGATGTAGGCGCCTTCGTGGAACCGGAAAAATTCAGGAAGACCACCGGCGACATTCTGCGTGAGTTAAGGGCCTCCAAAAAAATGCCCGGGCATGACAGAATCTATACCGCCGGAGAGAAGGAATACCTTGCGTGGCTGGAGCGGCGGGAAAAAGGCGGCGTACCCCTAAACGAAAGCCTCAAGAAAACAATAACGGCCCTGAAAGACGAATACGGGCTTGATGCCTATACCTTTAACTTTTAGGGCGGAGACCGGGGCGGCTTGTAGTCAATCGGCTTTTCCCAGGCAGCGGGAAAGATCCTGCCTGCGGCGGTCCGCGAGAAATTCCCTGTTAAGCCGCTTGATGTGAAACAGTACCGCGATAAAAAGCGGTACCGCCGCGCCGAGCCATGCCAGGGGGCCCGCCCAGCAGACGCCGGCGAAACCGATGTACCTTGACAGCATAATGGCGCCGAACATCCGCATCACAAGTTCCATGATTCCCGCCACGGTGGGAGTAAAACTGTCGCTTAATCCGAGAAGACTCTGGCGGCACACAAACAGACTGGACAACAGGACAAGGCAGGAGCCTTCGATTTTGAGAAAGGTGTGCGCAAGGGAAATAACTTCCGGGTCCCTGCCGACAAAGATCGCCGTCAGGGACGGACCGGCGAGGAAAAAGATCACCCCGATAACTACGCTGAAAATCCCCGAAAACGCGAGGCACTGGAATATGCCTTTTTGAATCCGGTCCGCCTTTCGGGCGCCGTAATTCTGCGCCACATAGGTAGTCATTGCCGCGCCGAAAGAACCCATCGGCATAGTACCGAGCTGTTCTATCTTTCCCCCCGCGGTAAAGGCGGCCACGGCCAGGGTTCCCAGACCGTTTAAGGCAAACTGAACCGCCACTATCCCTATCGCGATGATCGAAAGCTGGAACCCCATGGGAAAGGCCACTTTGAGGTGCTGCCAGACTTCGGCCCTTGTAAAACGCCAGTCTTCCCGCCTGACGCTTAAAACGGTGAGTTTTTTTCTGATGACCGGAATGCACAAAAGGCCGGAAATTACCTGCGCGATAACCGTGGCATAGGCGGCCCCCTCTACCCCGGTGTGGAATATCAGGATGAACACAAAATCCAGTATAATATTGATGATACAGGCGATTACCAGAATGATAAGCGGGGTTTTACTGTCGCCTACCGCCCGCATCACGTTGGAAAAAAGATTGAATATAACCGACGCGGCGATACCCCAATAAATAACAATAATATAATTGTAAGCCCCGTCCAGGATTTCCACGGGAGTCCGCATAAGAACAAGGAATTTTCGGGCGGTAATAACGCTGACGGCCGTCAAGACGAGAGTCATGACGGCGGCGAGGAAGATGCTCACGGCAAAACTGCGCCGTACCCCGGCCTCGTCTCCCGCGCCGAAACGCTGGCTTGTTATGACGGAAGTCCCCTGGGTAAAACCCCACACAAAACCCAGGATAAAAAAGTTGATGCTTCCGGTACAGCCTACCGCCGCAAGCGCGCTTACCCCGATGGTGCGTCCGACAATAAGCGTGTCCGCCATGTTGTAAAACTGCTGAAAAAGATTACCGATAAACAGGGGTACGGCAAAACTGATGATCAACAGAGCGGGATTACCCACCGTTAAATTTTTGGTCATTTACAGGTAATTAATGTTATTGTCCGCCGGCCCGGCCCCGCGGCCATTTTCCGCCGCTCAGGTTCCGGGTTGTTCACCGCCGCGTCTCCACCGGGACGTTGATTCTTTTAATCAGGGAATTGAGGTTTTTAATCAAAGAAAGGTATACCCCCAGGCCCAGAATGACAAAAACGGCAACCACCCCCAACTGCCACAATACCTGGGTCTGTATCCATTCGACAATGGCGTCCGCCTCCAGGTCGCAGCCGATAATACCTACCAGCTCCCCCGAGGAATTCAGGATGGGCGCGTAGACGGTCATCAAATCTCCAAACTCCTCAGTCCGGTTTATGGAACCCCACTGGATGGTATTGGTCCGCATAACACGGATAAAGGCCTCGTCGCTGATTGCTTCTTCGGTTCCTATGGGGGAAAAATTCCTCTCGTCCTCCGGGGGGGCGCTACCGTCAATAATATACCGGGCTATGTCGGCATTGACCGGCGCCATAGTATACAAATACAGGCAATTACCCCTCGTTTTTATCTCCAGCATTTTCCGCTGGGTTTCTCTATAATAGGGATCCAGGGGATCCAGGGATTTACTCAGGGCCTCAAAGGCGTCCCCGTCGATGAGATCCGTCATCTGGTTTACCAGAGGCAGGGCCAGGCGGGTACATACAAACCGCGTTACCGCCGAAACCTGCAACACCGAGGTAATAATAAATACCCCTATGATAGCCATAAAGAACATAATGAAAAACAGGGTTATCCGGAATTTCAGGGAAACAACATGCCGTTCCCCGGTTTCAAAATCCTTGTCGGTTATTCTATTATCAGCCATTATAATCCCATACCTTCCTTTATCAAGACACCCGGTATCATTAAGATGCCTTGTAAACATTCGATTTCAGTTCAAGAGGAATATAGATATTAAAAACCGTTCCCTTTCCCGGTTCGCTCTGCAGTTCGATGGAACCGTGGAGGTCCTGAACCCGTTCCTGAACGAGATTAAGCCCTATACCGCGTCCGGCGTGCATATCCGCCGTATCCGCCGTACTGAACCCCGGGGCAAAAATAACCTGGGACAACCGGCTTTCATTCTCAGCTTCCAGGAGGTCTTGCAAAAGATGCAGATCCTCCGCTTTCCTGCGGATCTTGTCAAAATCAAGCCCCTTCCCATCATCGGAAAGTTTGATGTGGACCTCATTTTCGCCGTATTTGATGGAAAGCTGTACCTTGCCCTCCGCGTTCTTTCCCAGCTTGGCCCGTTCTTCGGGATCTTCGAGGCCGTGATAAACCGCGTTACGCACCAGCTGGGTAAGCACCTCTTTGATAACCCGCCGCGGGCCGTGTTCCAGCACTATCCCGTCAAGATCTTCCACAACAAACTGGGCCTTCTTGTTTAACGCCCGGGCGGCTTTCTCGCAGGCTTTGGAGAGGGTCTCCACCAGCACATAGCGATCCTGCCTCCGGTTGCCCCCGATGCCCGCGTTAAAGGATTGGAGCCTGTCGATTATTTCCCGGAATTTATCCGTTTCCTTCATGATCTTTTCAAGTTCTACCGTAATATGCAGAACATCCTCAAAGGAAATTTCATCTCCGTCCCGGAGATCTTTTATGCCGCTTTCCAGGGTATGGAGCTTGCCGCTGAAATTTTCAAGCCCCAGGATAAGGGCGTTCGACTTAATGGCATGGACGGACTGGTAAATGTTCACCATCGCTTCCCGGGCGGACAGTTCCTGGTCTTTCAGAATTATGTTGATTCGGTTAAACTCGTAGTCGGTATCTTCAATAAAATCATTAAATACCTTCGGATCCACATGGATAACCTGGAAAAAAGCCCGCATTTCCCCTTCCCGTTTGCTTTCTTCCTCCTCAAGCTGCTGTTTGAGCAATTTTTCCGCGGTGATATCCTCCAAAGTACCCAGGATATAGTGATTTTGCCCCCGGTCTACCACCGCGAAACTGCTGCGCAGGGTTTTTTCAGTATTTTGCCGCCCGTTTATATACACAAATTCATCAATGGGATTGATCTCTTCCAGCATGGCGGCGTCAAAAGCGCGGTTTAGAATCATGCCAAAATAATCTTCCAGGGTGTCCCGCTCTTTGGCTTTGACGGAGGAAGCGAGAAAATCGGTAAACTTCTTTCCCTGGAGTTCGTCATCCCCAAGGATACCCTCCAGGGATTTTGAATAGGACGGCTGAATGATATAGTCCTTGTCCATAAGAAAAATACCGGTCTTTAAATTATCCTTCATAACGGCAATTTCGTCCCGCTCGGCCCTCAGGGCCGCGGTCAATCGCCGCACCCAGCGATCCTTCAGCAGCCGGCTCTGCTCATAGACCATAGTTAATACCAGAACAAGGATGTATACGCCGGCCATGCGGAAGATCATAGGCCGGAAATAGTTAAAGTTCGACAGTCCGGGGATGACGGTGACTATGATGGTTCCCAGGAGGACCATGCCGGAAAGGATGGAACCGGCGTACAGGCCCAGGGTAAAAATAACGATGAGGGGGTACACATATATCCACAGACCCGCGAAACCGCGTTCCCCGCCGCTCATAACCAATATGACGCAGAGAAGGCCGAAGGGGATCAGGGGAATGAGGCCGCTGACAAGAAAGGGGATCCTGCTTCGGAGGAGGAAAACCACCAGGATACACATTAAACCCATAAGAATATCCGCTGTCCCCCGCGCGGTGCCGCCCGCGGATATAACGGTTATGCCAAAAGAAATGAGCAGGAGGGCGCCGATTATCAGGGCGACATTAAACATGATGTAACGGACTATCTCGTCCATTACCGCGTCATCCCGGGGATTTTCGAATTTTCCGCTGGTTAAAAAACGTAAAAGCCTGTCGCCCGTATTTGCCGCCATTTCAAGCCCCCTTAACCGATTCTATGGCTACCGAAAGATTGAATACATCATTTTCAAATATGGTAAAGGGAATACAGATAATCCGGGCCAGATCGTGCGGCCATTTAACCTCGTATCCCGTCCCCTGTACAATGGTCGGCAGGGATATGATCAGCCTGAAAGATTCTTCCAGATTCTTTTTTACATTCCCCGCAATGATATTGACGATCTCGCCCACCGCGTCCACTGCCTCGTCATCCAAAGCGGTATGCCGGGTTCCGCTAAGAATATCGGTAATCTTGACGGCAAGACCCTCTTTCATGGATATAACCACCGCCCCCCGGGCTTCCCCGGTAAGCCCGATTATCGCGGAAATATCCCAATCGGTTATCGCGCCGGCGTCCGCGAAATAAGGACGCCCCGCAGTCAGATCGGAGCCGATAAATTCCTTGAATACATTTTTACACACATCTATGAAGGGCTGAATATACTTTTCCATGTTTTCCCTCTTGACTTATAAAATTATCTTGACCTTGTCCAGGAATTTTTTTTCATTCACCGGCTTAATAATATAATCGGTAGCGCCGCTTTTCAGGGCCTCGATAACATTATACCGGGCGGCTTCGCTGGTAACCATGATGACAGGCAAATTTTTATATTCGTCCCTGGCCCGGACCTGTTTCAAAAAATCCAGGCCCGAAAGTTCCGGCATATTCCAGTCCAGCAAAACAAGATCAACCGGCTGCATCTGGAGTTTTTGCAACGCCTCAATGCCGTTCCCCGCCTCAATAAACTGACAGGGAATTTTCAGTTCAGAAAAAGTATTTTTTACAATGTTTCTCATGATTCGGGAATCATCAACCACCAAAACAGTTTTCATTTTTTGTCCCCTGTTTATTGAAGATAAATAAAATTGAAGATAAATAAAACCGGGATTTAATTTCCCGTTATTCAGGCTTCTTCCTGAACAGCCCCGCTATGCGGCTCAGTATGCCCTTCTTCGGCGCTACGGCGTCTTTTTGACCGCCCTTTGGCGGGCCTGCCCTGTCCGCCCCGGCTTTCTGCCGCGTGGCGTCGTTGCCGGCATTGCCCGCCGCGGTCCGATCATGGCCGCGATCCCGGCGTTTCCGGCCCTGCTGGCGACCGTCTCCCGCAGCCTGGATTCCGGGCCGTTCGCCGCCGCGTTTCCGCCGGGAGCCGCTTTTACGGGGCGCCGCGCCTGCGGGGGCCGCGCCGCCGCTTGCCTCTGACCGGGCCGTCGGCAAGGCTGATGATTCCGGGGATTGCGCGGCGCCCGAATATTTCTGCCTGTAGTGGACCATCCGCTCGTCAAAGGACATCCGGGACAGATCCTCGCCGCCCTGCCGGTC
>JAIRLQ010000277.1 GCA_031259345.1 Treponema sp. | reverse complement strand
ATCTCGACAGCCATTACCTTGTCGCCGTTTTCCAGCAGAGCGTCAACTTCCGTGAATATGTCGTGTTCCCTGTCCCTGATTTCGGTGCGGTTTGCCTTGGTAAAGGTAAAACCCAGTTCTTCAAATTTGGCCACAAGGTTCGGTAAAACCATGTGTTCGACCATATCGCCGAAACGGTTGGTAAGTTCGCCGACCCGCTTGCCGGTTTCCTTCATTTGAAGGGACGTTTCCTTTACCAGCTTGTCGGTTTCCTTTATCTGCTCGTTGGTGGCTTGTATTGCCGCCCAGACCTTTTCAAAGGTCAACCCCTCTGCCGCTTGCACTGTCTCCATACTCCGGCTCCTCTTTATGAATATACCGTTTTTCCGGCTTTTTAGGAAGCGCCCGCATTGCCTAATAGTCAAGCGAAGGCATTGACGATGCCAGCTGCCGGGAGGGGGTGTTCAACCCATTCCTATCTGAACAACGCCGAAGGCGCGTAATGCCTCAAAATAAAATCTAACCCTACAGGCGAGGCGTTGACGATTGCGCCCGCATTGGCATATACTTGAACGAGATGTCAGGGCAACTTCAACTTGCATTTGTAAACTTTAAAAAGGACTCGTATATTGTAGTGGAAGGCAAACAAAATGCCGACCACTTCTTTATCATTCGGGAAGGAAAAGTTAGAATCTCTAAAGAGGTTGAAGTGGTCGAGGAGGAAGGGGGCAATGTCCTGGGGCCCGGCGACTTCTTTGGCGTTGTTTCCACCATGTCCAGCCACAGCCATATTGAGACCGCCAGGGCGCTTACGGATGTTACCCTTATTTCGGTAGCAAAAGAACAGTACGGCCAGCTCATCCAGAACAATACCCAAGTGGCCATGAAAATCATCATGCAGTTTAGCAAGCGCCTCCGTTATCTGGATGTCGCCCTTTCCCGGCTTACCCTTAAAAACGCCGCCGACGCGGAAGCCAATCCCAGCCATCTTTACAATGTGGGGGATTATTACCTGAGCCAAAATCAGTATAACCTGGCGTATTATGCCTTTACTCAATATATAAAATACTGCCCCCAGGACGCCAATGTTATGCCCGCCCGGGAAAAAATGATGAAAATCGCGCCTTTTGCCAAGGCGGTTAAAACCGAATACAAAAGCGATGAATTTACCAGAACCTTCCCAAAAGACACCATGCTCTTTGCCGAAGGCGAACCCGGCGAAGAACTTTATATCATTCAAAAGGGCTCGGTTAAAATTGCCAAAATAATGGACGGCAAGGAAGTTCTTATCGCGGTGCTTAAAGCCGGGGATATTTTTGGTGAAATGGCCCTTCTGGAAGCCAAGCCCCGGGCCGCCAGCGCCGTTGCCTACGAAAATTGCCAGGTAATGGCAGTTAACCGCGCCAATTTCCAGCGCATGATAATCGCCCAGCCCCAGCTTATTGCCCGTCTTACCACACTCCTTTCGGAGCGTATCTGGCTTATCTACAAACAGCTTGCCAATACCCTTATAACAGACCCCATTGGACGGATGTACGACATACTTCTTTTGCAGCTTGAAAAGAACCGGATTAATCTTAAAATTCCTGTTCCCTATACCTTCGACTTTGGGCCGAAGGAACTGGCCAATATGGCAGGCATTCTCAAAGAAGATTTCATGTTGGTAATCCGCAAACTTTTTGAAAATAAAAAACTCAGGCTGGATAACGAGCGCCTTATGACTACCGACAGTTCCGAAATTTTAAAACAAACCGAGTTCTACCGCAAGATGCAGCGCATCGAAAAAACCCGGCGTGAAGGCGGAGTCCATTATAGCAATCATGGTCAATAAACCCTTACGGAAAACCAAAATTGTCTGTTCCCTTGGGCCTTCAAGCGACAGCGATGAACGTATACGTTCCCTCATTTTGGCGGGCATGAATGTAGCCCGGTTCAATTTTTCTCATGGCAGCCACGAAGAACATAAGGCCAGGATGGACAGAGTTAAAAGAATTTCTTTTGAACTGGGGATGCCTGTGGCTTTAATGCTGGATACCAAAGGCCCCGAAATCAGAACCGGTCTTGTGGAAGAACAGGCGGACTCTGCCGCCGGCAGTAACTCCGCTACTGAGGGAAGCGGGCTCGTACAATTTAATGCCGGGGACACGGTGATGGTTACATCCGACGGCGCTTTTACGGCTCCCGCCAAATCAAAAGACGAGCCCGGGCGCATTTCGCTTTCCTGGAAAGATGCCGCCCGGAAGGCAAAACCGGGGATAAAGATCCTTATTGCCGACGGGCTTTTTGAACTTGATGTACTGGAAATTCAGGGTAAAGAACTGGTCTGCCGGGCGGCCAACAGCGCCAAAATCGGCAGTAAAAAAAACGTAAATCTCTGGGGGCTTCATGCCGGCCTTCCCATTATAGGGGAAGATGATAAATCCGACATTGCTTTTGGCGCCGGGGAAGGCATCGATTTTATAGCCGCAAGCTTTTTAAGCTTTCCCCATGAAATAGCCGAAATACGGGAGTTCCTTCATTCCATTAAATACAGCGCCGGAATAATCGCAAAAATCGAAAGCCGCGAAGGCGTGGAAAATATTGAAAAAATAATATACCTGAGCGACGGCATAATGGTTGCCCGGGGTGATCTTGCGGTACAGATCCCCGATGAGCAGATCCCCCTGGTTCAAAAGCGCATTATTGGCCTGGCCCGCAAGCACTCCAAACCGGTGATAACCGCCACCCAGATGCTTGATTCCATGATCGTAAACCCCAGGCCTACCAGGGCGGAACTGACCGATGTGGCAAACGCCATTTTTGACGGAACCGACGCGGTTATGCTTTCCGGGGAAACCGCCAACGGCGCCTACCCTGTGGAAGCGGTAGAAACGATGTCCCGTATCGCGGTAACCGTGGAAGAATCCGAAGAATACCGGAACAGGATGCGGAAAAACCCGCCCTTGCCGGGCCGTTCCGGAATTGCCGAAAACATTTCCCTGGCAGCCTATGAAACCGCTCTTAAGCTGGACGCAAAAGTTATTGTAACACCCACCCTTTCGGGCAATTCCGCAAGACTCATAGCCAGATACCGGCCCGAACAGCCCATACTTGCGGCAACCCCCGACCCGCGCTCCCTTCGCAGCATGCTCCTTGACTGGGGCGTTTTCCCCCACCTTGTACCCAAAGCCGACGATTCCGGCGGGATGATACGGAATGTCCAAAAGATTACCCTTGATTCGGGGCTTGCTTCAATTTCGGACAAACTTGTTTTGGCCGCCGGGCTGCCCATAGAAAGCCCCCTGCCGCTTAATACGGTAAGAGTACTGATTGTGGGAAATGTGCTTACCCGCAGCCGCTATGGCGGTTTTGCGGACGAAGGGAATTTCAGGGTTTCGGGCAGGATCTTCCGCGCTTCTTCGGTGCAGGAAGCCCGGGAAGCCTTAAAGAACCCCGGGGGCGAAATCCTTGTGTGCCCCCTTCTTTCTGCCGAATATGCCCGGATATTAAAACTGGTAAAAGGGATAATTTGCGAAGGCCCTATCCTTATAAACGATGAAACCCTTAAACGGCTTAACCCCAGCCTTGTATGGCTTTCGGGCGTGCATAATGCGTCCCATTCCCTGGAAAGCGGCCTTTCGGTAACAATCGACGGAAAAGCCATGCTTGTTTACGAGGGTATAGTTTAAGACGGCAATTCTTATTTTAAACCGAGCATTACTGCCCAAAACCGCGATTGCGTTTTGTTGACAACCCCCGCAAGGCGCGGTATTATAGAGAAAAGTATGAACGAAAGCGAGTTATTACAGAAAAATATAAAATCTTTTCCAAAACCCGCAGCCTTGGCACGCTTCTTGCTCTCTCTCTCTCTCTCTCTCTCTCTCTCTCTCTCTCTCTCTCGTTGCACTAACGTTAAGTAGTTTTTCCCCCATTTGGATGAATACCGCCCTCCCTGCCGGGAG
>JAIRLQ010000234.1 GCA_031259345.1 Treponema sp. | reverse complement strand
TGCAATACGAAAAATTTCTTCCATTTTGTGGGAGATGTATATGATTGCGACCCCTTTTGAACGCAGATCGCGGATAATGCTAAACAGATGCTCTACCTCGTTTTCGGTGAGGGAACTGGTCGGCTCATCCATTACGACCACCGATGCGTTATACGAGACCGCCCTGGCTATCTCGCAGCCTTGCTGCTGGCTGATGGAAAGGGACTTCATTGTCGCCTTGGGATCAAATTTAAAGTTTAAGCCTTCAAGCAAACTTTTTGTGTCGTTAAACATTTTTTTGTGATCGATTAAGTGAAATTTGTTTAAAGGTTCCCGGCCCAGCCAGATATTCTGCGCCACTGAGCGGTCGGGAACATTGGAAAGCTCCTGATGAATCATCGAAACGCCGGCTTCCATCGCGTTGGCAGGGTTATGAAAATGACGCTCCGTGCCATTTAAAAGTATTTTTCCCGCGTTCATCTCGTATATGCCAAAGAGGCACTTCATCAGCGTAGACTTACCCGCCCCGTTTTCCCCCATAAGGGCATGGACAGTTCCCGGCTTTACCTGGAAGCTCACATTGTCAAGGGCCAATACGCCGGGAAACCGCTTGGTAACCCCAAGCATCTCTAGAACATAGTCAGACATTTTTACTCCGGGAATTTAAAAATAACCACGAAGCGCGGGAACAGTTACCGGTATTTCACGGCAAGCCCGCGCTATCCGCGGTCAATGTATCTTCTACTTAGTGTCTGTCCACAAAGCCGGTTACTTTGCGGACAGACCTTGCATTTGCTCCCGTTTTGTACCAAAACGGTGCGCAAAATGCCTTTTTAAGGAAGTCTGCCCATAATGTGTCTACATTATGAACAGACTCTACTTAGCCAGGTAATCTTTGTAGTTAGCCTTGGTCACCGGCACAAAGGGCACCGCGTAGCATTGGCCTATCACAGCAGGATCATCGAACGGATCTTCCGACAGCGGGGTTTTGGGAGGCGTCAGGTTGTAAATGGTCTTGCCATACACATCGCCGGTTTTGGCAAATTCCAAAACAATGCCGAAAGCTGTAGATGACTGGCCTATGGCGTCCTGCAAAACAGTCGCATAGAGCTTGTTTTCACCCATAGAGTTAAGGGCATCCTGGGTAGCGTCAACGCCAAGCACGGGATACTGAAGAATAGTACCGTCGGAACTGTCGCTCTTGGTATAACCATTGGCGATAAGGGATTCCACCGCGCCCAGGGCCATGCCGTCGTTCTGGGCGACGACTACGTTAAACTGGCCTTTGTAAGCGGCAAGCCAGGCGTCCATTTTCTGCTGGGCCTGATCCGGCGCCCAGTTGGCTGTGTCCGCGGCGATGTACTTTACGGTGTAGCCGCGGTTCTTAAGCTCGTTCTGCATACCGATTTCCCGGAACTTGGTAGCGGAATAGCCGTCCATGCCCCGAATATAAAGCATATTAAGCGTCTTGCCGGGGGCCTTGTCCGGGTAACTGTCAAAGTAGTCGGCGATAATGCCGCCCTGATATTCCCCGGCAACGGTCTCCGGCGATGAGGCGTAGTACATATTTTTGTCAACCTTAAGGGCTGTTACGGTCGGCGCCACATTTGAATACGCCGCAACCCCGCCAATGGCTTTGATTTTCTGGTTAAACTGTTCGGAAAGATCCCGCTCCACCGGGATAATAACAAAATACTTGTATCCCTGGTTAATAGCCGTGTCCAACTGATCGAGCTGCCTGGCCTGATCATTGTTGGCATCCTGCAGATTAAGTTCAACGCCGTTAGACGCGGCGAGCTTTCTCAGGTTTTCCGCATAGTCCTTTACAAACTGTTCGTTCAGGTTTCTGATAAGCGCGGTCATCCTAATTGCGCCGCTTCCGGCCACCTGGCCCCCTCCGGCCTGCTGTCCGCCGCCCGCGAAAAGCAAAGCTCCAATCATCAGCGAGATGACAGCCGCTAAGAAAAGTTTTTTCTTCATACATTTCCTCCTATGGAAATAATTGATTTTAATAAACATGTATAACATACATATTGGTTATTAAGTTTATACACCCTTAAAAAGGAAATGTCAAATGATATGTTGGTTTGCTACACCGAAAAATCGCTGGTGGGGGCGTAAAATTTTCTGATATACGAGCAGACCAGGCGGGTTCCCTCGTCATGGGAAACATAAGGGGGCCGCCCGGGGTTATACATGGCGTCGGTGTAAGATTCCAAAAGTATGGTTTGAAAGCCCCGGCGCAGCATGGGAACCATGCCAAATGTGCGCCATGTCAAAATGCACATATTGGTATGCACCCCGGCAAACAATATTCTATTAATCCCCTTAAATCGCAAATAGGCCCGTATCAAGTCCCCTTCATCTCCTGCGATAATATCTTTTTCGGTATCAATGTCAATTTTTTCATTTTCGCGAACCCAAACGATCTTTGCTTCGCCTTTGTCTTCGCCTGTGTCCGAGCCCTCGTCCGAATCGTCTATAGGCAGCGGGTACTCCTTAACTTCGGTGATTTCCCTGTCATCTTTAAAGCTTGCGGGCATTGACGACACCGATGACAACAGCCTTTCCCTGGCCGGATGGCCTTTATAAAAATCCATAGTATCCGAAGGGGCGTGAATAATCAGCAAGCCCTTTTCCCTAAAAAATGAGGCAATTTTATTAAGCCGGGGCGCCAATTCGCCTGCCCGCAATGTTGCCCCCTTCGCCCAATGACGATTCCACATATCACAGATTAAAAGGGCGCTTTGGGATGGGTTAATAGCAACAGGTTCGTTTACCAATTTCCAGTAAGCGCGGCCTTTTTCGTCCCGTTTTAAAAATTCCCGGGAGCTGTTTAGTTTAAAAATATCCATACTACATGCCTTTATTTGGTTCCGAAACTAACCGGGTTTTGGAACAAGCTCACATGATAAACCCAAACAATGCGCGTGTCAAACACGGAATTTTAAAAGTTTTAAAAAAGCTCTTGACATGACGTTACCCTCAATGATACAGTTTTTTACACCCTGCCGCCATGAAGGCGCCGGGATCGTCACGAAGATGGAATCACAAAGAGGTGCACCCCATGAAGCGGGTGTTCTTTGTGGTTCCATTTTTTTATCCCCCAAACTTGTTACCCAATTTTTGGGACCGGGGGAACACTACAAAACGGAGGACTATTATGCACATGGCTGATGCTTTGCTATCCCCCGCGGTAGGCGGGGTTATGCTTGCCGCCAGCGCCGGGGCAATCGGGTACGCGGTCAAAAAAACCGCGAATATTGGCGACGACCGGAAGATTCCCATCATGGGCGTCCTTGGCGCTTTCGTATTCGCCGGGCAGATGATCAACTTTACGATACCCGGTACGGGATCTTCGGGACACATCGGAGGCGGCATTTTGCTGGCCGCTGTTTTGGGGCCCTACCCGGCGCTCCTCACCCTGGCGTCGGTACTGCTGATCCAGTGTCTTTTCTTTGCGGACGGAGGGCTTCTTGCCTATGGCTGCAACGTGTTTAACATGGGGGTAATCGCCTGCTTCTTCGCCTACAGCCTGATCTTCAAGCCCATTGTAAAAGGCGGCCTTTCCAAAGGCCGCATTGTTTTTGCGTCGATCCTTGCCGTAGTCGCGGGCCTCCAGGCGGGGGCCTTCTGCGTGGTCCTCGAAACCCTGTTTTCGGGAGTTACCGAACTTCCCTTCAAAACCTTCGTGCTTCTGATGCAGCCCATTCATCTTGCCATAGGCATTGTGGAAGGGCTCGTAACGGCGGCGGTACTCTGCTATGTTCATGCCATAAGGCCGGAGCTTTTGGACAGCGCGGAAGGCAGCGCGCCCGTTCCCGCCGGTATTCCCCTTAAAAAAACCGTCATCAGTTTTATTGCCCTTGCCGCTATTACCGGCGGCCTTCTTTCGATATTCGCTTCCGCATATCCGGACGGCCTTGAATGGTCTATGGAAAAAACCGCCGGTACCGCCGAACTTGAACGGGAAGGGGCGGTATACGAAGCAGCCTCCTCGGTGGTCGAGGCTGCCGCCTTCATGCCCGACTACGGCTTTCCCAATGAAGAGGAAGGGGGCCCGCTGGGGACTGCCGCCGCGGGGATCATCGGGAGCGGTATCACGGTACTCATTGCCGGCGGTATAGGCGTTTTGATCCGCCTGGGAAGAAACAGGCGGAACAAGGCTCAGGCTGCCTAATGTCCGGTGGATTTCTACCGTAAAGCCGGGGAAATCGGCTCTCTCGAGACACTGGCCTCGGGAGATTCGCCGGTACACCGGCTTCATCCCGGGGTAAAGATCGTTACGACCCTGGTGTACATAGGGACTGTTGTTTCTTTTCCGTCTGAGGATTTGAGCGGGCTGGGTATTTTTACTTTCTATCCTGTGGCGCTGATGTCCCTTTCGCGGACGCCCTGGAAGCCTCTGCTTGCGCGGCTCCTGGTAAGCCTGCCCTTTGCCTTTGCGGGGGCGGTAAGCAACCTGATTATGCTGAGGGAGACGGTTTTCTATATCGGCAGTTTTCCCGTTACCGCGGGGGTTTTGTCGTTTGCGTCAATTTTGTACCGGGCCTTTCTCGCGGTGCTGGCGGCGCTGATCCTCATTGCCACAACGCCTTTCCCCGATTTTATCCGGCAGCTTGGCCGAATGGGAATGCCCAGGATTTTCTGCCTCCAGACAACGATGACCTGGCGTTATAT
>JAIRLQ010000202.1 GCA_031259345.1 Treponema sp. | reverse complement strand
GATGAATTCATCATGTTATCTTCGTTTTTTCTTCCGTTTGTGTGGTTTCGGGCCAAAGGCCCGGTGCTTTTCGTGGTGAAATTTCTTCGTGGTTAAATCTAAAGTAAACGCGCATGGTGCCAGGCACCTTCTTTCTGGATAAATTTTTATCGAAAGAAAATGGTGTCTGACCCTTGTGCTGATGGTTCACCTTGCGCCCCTTCCCGGCAGGGAGCCTCCATTCTTCATTTTTAATTGTTCCTTGTTAATGGTTGACGCAGGGGTGTCTGACACACTACTTGCCGCTATTCCAACGGCAATGCCGTTTGGCGATGCGTCCGAATTCAGGAAAAAAGTGTCAACCGCTCCCTCCTGACATCTTTACATAAGCGGCGCAAACAGGCGAAGTACATCCTGCGCGACTCGCTGCAGGGCGTTCCGGGCGCAGTCCGCCAGCGTAATTTGATGGCAGGAGGAGGCGATTGTCTTGAGAAAGTCTTCCTTGATTGCCTGAATCTCGCCGTTCCGGTAAATCCAGACCCCGCACTCAAAATGCAGATACAGGCTGCGAAAATCCAGGTTGGTCGTTCCCACGGTGGCAACCTTGTCGTCGGAAACGAAGGTCTTGGAGTGATTAAAACCATCGGAATATTCGTAAAGCTTTACCCCCGCCATGACCAGCTGCCGGTAATAGGAACGTGAGGTAACCCGTACCATCCACTTGTCCCAGCGGTGCGGGGTGATGATCCGCACGTCAATTCCGCTTTTGGCCGCCAGAGTCAGGGCGGAGAGGAGGTTATCGTCCACCACGAGGTAAGGGGTATTAATGTACACATATTTTTTGGCGTTGTTGATGATCTGTATGTACACATGTTCCCCAACATTTTCATCGTCAATGGGGCTGTCCGCATAGGGTTGGATATAACCTTCCGTGGGAATCGTACAGGGTTCCTGTTTCCAGGGATAGAAGGATTCGATATCGTCCCTGCTGTTCTTTTGCTCCAGATTCCACATGTGGAGGAAGATCAGTGTCAGGGACCAGGTGGCTTCCCCTTCCAGCATTATCCCCGCGTCTTTCCAATGGCCGTACTTTTCATAGATATTGACATACTCGTCCGCGAGATTCATGCCCCCGGTAAAAGCCACCTTGCCGTCAATCGAAACGATCTTCCGGTGGTCCCGGTTATTCTGAAGCGAAGACCAGATAGGCTTGAAAGGATTAAAAACCACGCATTTTATGCCACGGCTTTCCAGGTAACGGTGGTAATCCGGCGGCAGGGAGGTAAAGCAGCCCAAATCATCGTAGATAAGCCTGACATCGACCCCTGCCCGCGCCTTCCGTTCCAGAAGATCGATAATCGGATTCAGCATCTGCCCCTGCCTGAGAATAAAGAATTCCAGAAAAATGTACTTTTCCGCCTTTTCCAACTCGGAGAATAGCCGGGCAAAAAAAGTCTCTCCCGAGGGAAAGTATACGGCGCGGGTATGCCGGTATACCGGGAAGCCGGCGTATTCCTGAAGGTAGCGGACCTGGGGCGCGCAGTCTTCGTGTTTTTCGATGAGTTCGGGCAGGGCGTCCCCGGGAAGCCTGAACAGGGGCCTGAATATCTTGTTTTCCGCCTCTACCCGTTTCCGCAGTTTCCGGGGACTCGACTGCCATGTAAACACAAGGTACAGAATGCCTCCAAAAATCGGAAACAGCATGATAAGGAATATCCAGGTTAATTTATAGGCGGACTTTTCTTTTTTGTTCAGAATATACAGGCTTACTACAATACTGGTTATATTGAGTATCCAGTTAATATACTGGAAATTCCAGCTGGACCCCGCTATCAGGGCTATGAGAAACAATACCTGCGCGATCAAAAGGCCGATAACCATGAACCGCCGCCTGAAAACGACCCTGGCCCATTGCTTCTTCTTTCCCGCAATGTTTTTGGCGGGAATTCCCGCCGCTTTTAAATCGGCCATGGCCCGGCCCCCCGGCGGAGAGGTAACGCCTCATCCCCAGTTAAATCAAGAATGGTAGAAAATATACGCTGCTGTTCTTCTCCCGGGTCTAAAATCATATCCAGGCCGTCAATCTCATCCAGTTCCCAACCCCCTTCAAAAAGATCTTCTTCGGGGATGGGGGCAAATTCCCTATTTTCATTTTCGGCTTCTTCGGGGCCATTCTGGACACTCTTTTCACCGGAAATGATCATGCCCCGTTTGGCTGTGATCGAATAAAGGGGGTAGCCCAGGGTCTTGATCACCGCCAGGGGTACCGGGTGATTGGGGATACGAACCCCCAACTCCTTCCGGCGGAGTCCCAGTTCCTTATCGGTTCCCGAGAGGGTATTCAGGATAAACACATAAGGACCCGGAGAAAGACGCTTGATCAGGCGGAAACGGGTATTGTCCAGGGAGCAAAAATCACCGAACTGGGAAATATCGGAACAGAGTAGCGTAAAATGCCGCTCATCCCGTTCCCCGGAAAGCCTGCGGAGTTTCTTTATTCCCTCTTTTGAATTCAGGGAGCAGGCAAGGCTCCAACTGGTATCCGAAGGAAAGCCCAGAAGTCCCCCACCGGCAAGGCAGAGGGCGCTTCTTGTGAGTATCCTGTCATCAATGTTCTCCGGTACCACGTATTCAATCATACCTAATATAATACCGCAAATTTTTCCGGTTCTCCTAGCATCCTGTTGCGCTTGTAGGTTTTTACGCCATTTTGTGCCGCAAAAAACACGATTTACGGGCTGCTTTCGGAGTTTGCAGGGTAAAAAACCGCCTAATCGGCGATTTTTTGAGGTTTCACGCGCGAAGCGCAACAAACTCCTGGCAGCCTGTTGCGCTTCATAGCAAAATCGGGAATTTAATAAAAAATCCCTCCAAACTTTCTTCCACTTTAACAAGTGTTCCTCCATTATCTTCTATAAAATACCAGTTATGTATGGCATAGGCCCCTATAGTTATCCCGGTCCAGCCAAATGTATCTTTATTATATGTATGTATTTGCGATTTATAATTTAAACCATCTGCTGACCATTTAAATTTTGAATTTTCGGCCAATGGTTCTAACAATTCACTTTTAGTTATTGATTGGAAGGCGGGGGTCCATACCCCGAGGCTTGCCTCGGTTAAATTTGCTATCACTGAAAAAGTTGTAAAACCGATCTTTGGATCAGGGTATGGCCCCCGCCAGTACTATAAATTT
>JAIRLQ010000167.1 GCA_031259345.1 Treponema sp. | reverse complement strand
TACCAGTTTGTCGAACAGTTTTTCCGTCGCAAGTTGAATATCCAGCCGGCCGTCGTGGATATCAAGATTCTCGAAGGGCACATGGTATTGGTGGGCGAGAATGAGGGCGTCGAGCTCCGCCTTGCCGGCGGTCCGGGGCGCGGTTTCGATGCCGATGCGATGGAGGTACGCTTCCGTCATCTGAGGGCTGAGTCCCGCTTCCAGATCTTCAAACATGAATCACTCCTGTAAGGCGGCGAACGCCGATTTTATCTTACACCCGGATACGCCCGCTGTCAAATGGCGGCGATAATTTTACATTTAGGCCAACTGTCGAGTTTATATTGGGCGCATCCGGCTCCTCCGGGGTCAGACCCCGCTTTCTCTCGATAAAAATTCATCCATAAAAAAGGTGACTGACACCGGTTTGCACAATTTATCAAAAGTGATAGAGTAGAGTAGTCCAAAATTATTGTCATGGAGGTTGTTCATGAAAATCGGCAGAAAAACATTCGGCGTGTTGAATAATGGCAAGAAGGTCCGGCTTTTTACGCTTGAGGCGGGCGATTTGGCGCTTTCCGTCAGTACTCTGGGAGGAACCTGGGTCTCCCTGGAAATGCCTTCCCGCCAGGGTAAGCGGGAAGATGTCCTGCTTGGCTACGCCGCGCTGAACGGGTACCTTCACAATACCCCCTATTTGGGCGCGACTATCGGTCGTTTTGGTAACCGTATCGGGAACGCCCGCTTTACCCTGGACGGCCAGGACTATACGCTCTTTAAAAACGACGGGGAACACAGCCTGCACGGCGGCCGCCGGGGATTTGACCGCCTGCTCTGGAAGGCGGAAGCCTACGAGGAAAAAGACGGGGTCTTTGTCCGTCTGGAGCTGGAAAGCCCCGAAGGGGACGAGGGCTACCCGGGCAATCTGCGGACGGTGGTAAGCTACGGCGTCAACAAGTCCAACGAGATCAGCGCCGACTACCATGCCGTGGTGGACAGGCGCTGCCCCGTCAATCTGACAAACCACGCATATTTTAATCTGGCCGGGGAGGGGAAGGGGGACATACTGGCCCACGAGGTCCGGCTCTACGCCTCGTCTTATGTGGAGGTTGGGCCTTCCCTGATTCCTACCGGCGGCTTCGTTCCTGTGGAGGGTACCCCCTTCGATTTTAGGCAGCCCAAACCCATTGGCCGGGATATTGCCGCGGCCGGAGGTTACGATCACTGCTTTGTGCTGGACGGCGATCCCCAGGCCATGAAACCCTGCGCGGAAGTAAGCGAGCCGGAATCGGGCCGCTCGATGACGGTGTTTACCACCCAGATCGGGGTTCAGTTCTACACGGGAAATTTCCTTACCGGCGTTCCGGGCAAGATCGGTTCGGTATACTATAAACACGGGGGTTTCTGTCTGGAAACACAGCATTTTCCGGATTCTCCCAACCAGCCGGCTTTCCCGGACGCGATTTTCGGCCCGGACAGGGTTTATCACGAGAAAAGCCTCTTTTCGTTTGACTGGTAGGATTCGGCTGCCGCCGTTTTTCGCTATCCCTCTTAGGCGGCTGAATAGCCACATTTTTTTGATAATTATGCACGGAGGCTCATTCTTTCGGCCTGTTCATTTTTTCCTAACTTCGATTCGGAATTTGGGCGCATTTGCGGCGTAAAACGCCGCAAACCGGGCTATCCGCTTGTATCTTTTGCCCAAAACCCTGACCGGGCAAAAGGATACCGCTTCTATCCCTTGCGCATTCCAAACAGACTTTTCATATTCCGAATTGAAGTTTCCTGAAATTTCCTAAAATTTCGCTTGACAAGATTTTTCAGGCGTGATAAGCTGTTTATTAGCGTTTCAAAGGAAGTAGAGGTGAGAATCCTCCGCTATTCCGTAACTGTATTCGGGAAGAACCGTCAGGAACGATCACTGATCAAACCGCCGTAGGCGGTGTTTGGGAAGATCGACGGCAAATTGCCCGCAAGCCAGGAAACTTTGGCGCCGGACTCTTGTCCAAATATCGGGCAATGGGCTTTAGTACGGTGGCTCTTGCAAAACAGGAATCACGGACTTCGGGGAAAAGGCTAAAAAAATCGTGTTAGGTTTTACAGGACTGTTCATTCTGCGATTCGCATTTCTCGTTTTGTTGTCTATTGTTGCGCCGTTCGTTTTGCTTTCCTATTTACTCTTCGATTATAATTACCGCGCTTTCCGACATTTTTTCGCAGTTATAAATCCCCCCCCCCCCCCCCCACTACTACGCACACACGTACCGCAGGTGGTAAATTTTCCGGAGCAAACTCCGGGGTGTGGACCCCGGTCTGCTAATCAAAAAAGCCCTGAATTCAAACTCTGTCATAGCCGACGGTCGAATGTTATTCGATTTTGGTTTGAATCAGGGCATTATGCATTATCTCACAAACAAGGAGGAAATGCAAGATGGATATAAAACAAAAACGACGGGCGGTTTTTGCCGCGCTCGCGAGAGGCCGGATTCTCACGAATTCTGAATCGGTTCCTTTTAGGGCGGGAAAAGACAGTGGCGGCGTACCGGACACCGGTACGGCAGATGTAATGAAGGAGGGTGTATAATCATGAGCAAAAAAGTTCGACTGGGTTCAGTTGGCTGCGGCCTTGCTTCCGGCCAGCTCCACGGTTCAGGGTACAAAGCCCTCGATGAAATTGAATTAGTCGGTTTTACCGATCGGGAATCGAACTACGACAAGAAAACGGTCCCCCAGGCCAAAAAATTTGGTGTAAAGGCCTACCATAACATCGATGAAATGCTCAAGGATGAAACCATCGAGGCCATTGATGTATGCGTAAAGGAACCGGGGCATTATGAGATCGCCAAAAAAGCGCTTCTCGCCGGCAAGCACGTCCTCTGCGAAAAAGCGTTTACCGACAATATCGCCAAGGCGAAGGAATTGGTAGATATCGCCAAAAGCAAGGGCCTAAAGCTTATGGTCTGCTACAATTACCGATACATGGAAACCGTAATGGAACTCAAACAACGGATAGACAAGGGGGAATTTGGCGCTCTTACATTCATCAGCATTTGCGGGCACGGGTTTACATTCCATCACAGCATTGATCTGATGCGGTATCTCGGAGGCGAGATCACCGGCGTCTCCGCCAAATATATCATCGACGGCAAACCGTTCTTGTACCCGCTGGGCGATTGGGTATACACCGCCCCGTATGCGAAGGCCGCTATCTTCCAGTTCCAGAACGGCGGGCTGGGCACTATTACCGGCAGCGACAAAAACGCGGATGATTTTCCACTGATGAGTCTTACCTATGCCGGGATAAAGGCCCAAACCGCGTATCCCGACCTGATCGGCGATCACGCGCATATTGTTTCGGAAGGTTCCCTTTTCAACAAGACGTTCCCGTTGGTATTGAAAGATTTCGCGGATGCGCTGTTGAATGACAAAGTACCCCCGATTACCGGCAAGGACGGGATAAGGGCGCTGGAACTGGAAGACGCCATTCTGAAATCAAGCAATTACGGGGTTTCAGTGGCTCCCTATCTGATCATTGAGGAATAACAAAGGAGGTTAATTGTTATGGCAAATAAACAGAAGATATTCATGGGCAGTTGGTGTTTTACTTTTGGAATGGCCCATCCCCCGTCTTTGGATACCGTACTCCATGTCCTGGAAGGGTTTGGGTATGACGGCATCGCGCTGGGCGCCAAATTTACAGGGCACGCCGCCCCCGATCAGTTTCCGGACACGGCTTCGCGCAAAAAACTGGTGGAAAAGGTAAAAAGCCACGGGTTGGAAATCGCGGGCTATGCACCGGATCCGTACTGCTTCCCATGGGCAACCGACCCGGATGCCTCTAAGCAGTATGAACGGTATTTTGGCGAATGCCTGAAAATGGCCCACGAAATCGGTTCGCCGGGTATGCGCGTTGACCCAGGCTCGTTCGGGCCCCTGCCCCGCGAAACGGATTATAACGCGGTGTGGGATCATGTTGTCACCACATTCCAAAAGCAAGCGAAAATGGCGGCTGACATAGGTATTACCTTACTGTGGGAACCCGAAACCGGGCAAATATTTGTGAAGCCGTCGGAAATCGTGAAACTTGTGAATGATGTTGGCTCGGATCATTTCAAGATCAATTATGACTTTGGCCACGCGCAGGCAATATCCGTGCTTGCACACAACCAGGTACAGCCGTTCGAAAAACTGGAAAATGGGCAGTTTGATTATATCAAAATGCTAAAGGGCAAGATCGGGGATGTCGGGATCAATGACAATGACAACAATACGTATGAAAATCTCTTCGGTACCCATTTGGGGATAGGCCGCGGCGTGCTGGAAGTGGAAAAGATATTTAACGCCATTGTCGATTCCGGTTTTGAAGGCCCCTGGTGGGCGTGCGACGCGATTCCGATGGGTCCTGTCGTATGGGAAGATGCGTATACCGGGGTATTCAGAATCCGTGAAATGCTGGATAAAAGGTTTGGATAAGCCCAAAAAAAGCCTTGATACAGCAAACAAGCGCTTCTAATATTTCCCGAGTTCGTTTTTAGCATAAAAAGGTTTCAAAATCTTGGCAATATTGGGTTTTGAAACCTTTTTTATGGGCGGAATGCAAAGTTGTCGGTCATCTTTTCTTGGATAAATTTTTATCGAAATATTGGCCAGCCACCGGATTCCTCTTGATATTCCCCCTGAATTCCCGGCCCGGACAGGGTTTATCACGAGAAAAGCCTCTTTTCGTTTGACTGGTAGGATTCGGCTGCCGCTAAAAATCAGGCTTGACAAGAAAATACTCAAGCGCAATACGTCCGCTTGCACAAATTTTCCAAAAATACTACAATAACGCCATGCTTTTAGCATCGGCAGGTAAAAAGACAGAACACGGCTCACGGCTCATATTATACTCTAAGGAAAAAAAGGGCCCCTGGGGGCCGTTTACCCAGGCGCTTATTCCGTAACAGGTATGTTATTCCGCTTATACGGTAAACAAGTGAACGCAAGGGCGACTGACACCGCG
>JAIRLQ010000128.1 GCA_031259345.1 Treponema sp. | reverse complement strand
CAACAAGATTAAAAAGAATTTTCACAATATGTTCCGCCGTCTTTTTGGCGGCGGCGCAGGCCAGCTCAGGCTTCTGGACGAGAATCATGTTCTTGAATCCGGCATAGAAATTTACGCCCAGCCTCCGGGGAAAAAGCTGGAAAGCATAAATCTTCTTTCCGGGGGCGAAAAATCCATGACCGCTGTGGCCCTGCTTTTTGCCACCTATATGGTCAAACCCAGTCCTTTCTGCCTTCTTGACGAAATTGACGCCGCCCTGGACGAACAGAATGTCGTGCGTTTTGTGCAGCTTCTAAAGGAATTCGGGACAAGCAGCCAATTCATCGTTATTACCCACAATAAAAAGACAGTTACCGGGGCGTCTACCCTTTTGGGCATTACAATGGAAGAATCCGGCATAACCAAGGTGATTTCCGTCCGGCTTGAGCATGAAGAAGCCGCCAAAGCCGCTTCCGAACCGCCGCAGCAGGAATTTTTTGAAGGCTTTGAAGAAGAGGAAGTGGAGCCCGAGACGGGCAGGGAACTGCCTCCGGGTGTAGACGATCCGTCAAAAGTCAGCGAAGCGGAACTTCACCCCATACGCATAAAAGCCGGCGCAAAAGAAGCAGAAGACAAACCGGAAGGAGTGTAAAATGACGATTTCAAACCTCTTTCTTCTTTTTCTTGCCCTGAGCAGCGCGCTCCACATAAGCGCCATTGTCTTAAAAAAAGAATGCTTCAGGCGTATTACCAAAATTCTTTTAATACCCTTGCTTTTGGGGGCGTACCTTGGAGGCACGGGCACAAAAATGCCCCTTCCCGCCCTGGCTCTGGTCTTTGGCTGGCTTGGGGATATCCTGCTTATCAAAATAAGCGAAAAACGCTTTTTTAAGATTGGCCTGTGTTCTTTTCTTACGGGGCATATTCTGTATATCGCGGTTTTTATACAAGCCCTTGCAAAAATAAACGTCCCGGTTCTGGCAGTTTCCATTGCCGCCGCCGTTCTCTTGGCTGTCCCGGCCTACCGCCTCATCAGGCCTGACAGGGAGATGGCGATCCCCGTGGCGCTATATATGGCCATCCTCGAAAGTATGAGCATAATAGGACTCCAGCTTTTTTTTGCCCGGGGGGATATGGCAGGCGTTTTTATTTTTTCCGGCTGCCTTTTTTTTATGCTTTCCGACAGCCTTTTGGCATATTTTACCTTTAGGCCCATGGTGCTCTGGGCTGCCATTGCCGTGATGGTTTTTTACATTCTGGCCCAGACGGGAATTATCCTGGGCTTAATGAGGGTTTGATACTATTCCATAGTCCGTTTTTTTGGAGTTGGCCTTTTAACGTATTGCTTTTTTTGTGATTTCCTCCGACAATAGGAAAATCATTCTATATACACGATTATTTTAAGGAGGAAAAGAATGAAAAGCGTAGTTAAAGCTTTTAGTGTGGCCCTTTTATTAGCGGCCCTTGCCCTTCCGGTCTTTGCCGGAGGCGGTCAACAGTCAGGCGGAGCGGCAGGCGGCGGCGATGTAATCAAGATCGGGGTTTTTGAACCTCTTACCGGCGCAAATGCCGGCGGCGGTACTATCGAGCTTGAAGGCATACAGCTGGCAAACAAACTGTATCCGACAGTAGATGTGGGCGGCAAAACCTACAGGGTCGAGCTTGTAGTAGCGGACAACAAGTCCGACAAGGTAGAAGCGGCTAACGCGGTACAGCGGCTTCTTGATTCCGACAAAGTACACCTGGTACTGGGTTCATGGGGTTCTTCATTCTCTATTGCCGCAGGCGAAGTTATCAGGGACAGGATTCCTACTATCGGTCTTTCCTGCACAAACCCCCTGGTTACCGCCGGCAACGACTGGTACTTCCGGGTCTGCTTTATCGATCCCTTCCAGGGTACCGTAATGGCCGCTTATGCCTATAACGAACTTAAGGCGAAGAACGCGGTTATCATTCAGGAAGTGTCCAATGACTATTCCGTAGGCCTCGCGAAATTCTTTGTTGATAACTTCAAAAGCCTCACCGGAAATCCCGATTCTATCCTTACTACGATCAACTACAATACCGGGGATCAGGACTTTTCCGCCCAGCTTACTACAGTTAAAAGCCTTAATCCCGATGTAATCTTTGCCCCGGGCAATTTTACCGAATCGGCGTTGATCATCGCCCAGGCGCGGCAGCTTGGCATCACCACTCCCTTTATTGGCGGCGACACCTGGGAAACCCCGGAGTTTATCGATGTGGGAAAGGCCTCTGTTGAAGGCGCCGCTTTTTCCACCTTCTTTGACGCTGGCGGCGCCACATCGGGTATTGCCAAAACTTTTGTCGACGAATACCGCAAGCAGTACAACAAAGAACCCGCGGCTGTAACCGCTCTGGGTTTTGACGGCTACCGCCTTGCCCTGGACGCAATCAAACGCGCCGGGGGCACCGACCCCGAAAAGCTTCGCGCTGCCATTGCCGTGACCAAAGGCTTTGACGGCGCCGCCGGGAGCATCACACTGGATGCCAATGGAGACGCCACAAAAAGCGCCTACCTTAAAACCGTAAACGGCGGCAAATTCGTCTTTAAGACCATCATCAATCCTTAAAGGAAAACGGGTAAACAGCAATGAGCGGTGAATAATTTTTTAATTTTCCACCGCTCATTGCCAATTGCTAATATATTAACGCCATGAATTTTGATTCTTTTTTACAGCATATTTCCAACGCCCTGTCGCTGGGCAGCCTTTATGCGCTTATCGCCATTGGCTATACCATGGTGTACGGCATTTTGCGTCTTATCAATTTTGCCCACGGGGATGTATTCATGCTGGGGGGATATGTAGCGTTCTACTGTATGACCCTCTTTTTTATGCCCTGGTGGGTGGGTTTTATAGTAGCCTTCGGGCTTACGGGGATCTTTGGCATTGGCCTGGAGCGGGTGGCATACAAGCCCCTTCGCAGTTCCCCAAAAATTTCGATCATGATTAGCGCTATAGGCGCTTCATTCCTTATTCAAAATCTTGCCACCGTCATTTTTGGCGGGCGGCCCAAGGGTTTTCCGGTGCCGGAAATTTTTAACATGGTGGTGCATATAGGTCCGGTGTCGGTGGTTACCATCAGCCTTTTAATCCCGGTGCTGACAGCGGCGCTTTTGACGTTTCTGCTCATTATTGTCAACCGCACAAAGTCGGGCATGGCAATGCGGGCGGTTTCTACGGATCTGGCGGCAGCCCGGCTTATGGGGATCGATGTAAACCGCATCGTTTCTTTTACCTTTGGGACAGGTTCCATTTTGGCGGCTGTAGGCGGCGTCATGTGGGCGCTTAAATATCCACAGCTTAACCCGACTATGGGAATGATGCCGGGGCTTAAATGTTTTATAGCCGCAGTTATTGGCGGTATTGGTAATATTTCCGGGGCTGTACTGGGGGGCCTTCTTTTGGGCTTTATCGAAATTATGATAATTGCCTTTCTGCCTACGGTTACGGGTTACCGGGACGCATTCTCTTTTATACTGCTCATTTTTGTCCTGATGGTAAAGCCTTCGGGGCTTTTGGGTAGAAATCAAATTGAAAAGGTTTAGGGGCGGTTTATGATTTTAGAAAAAAAAACAAACCGCACCGTTACAATAATTTCTATTGCCGTTGTTCTCTTGTTTGTTCTTATGGCAGGTAAAATTTTTTCTACCTTCCAGCTTCGTATTTTTAACCTTTGCGGAATTTATGTGATCCTGGCGCTTTCACTTAATTTGATTAACGGCTTTACCGGACTTTTTTCCCTGGGGCATTCGGGCTTTATGGCAATAGGCGCTTATGTGAGCGCCCTCTTAACCATGAGTCCTTCCCAAAAAGAAATGAATTTTTTTATGACCCCGATTGTTCCCATTCTCGCGAATATTGAACTGCCCTTTATTCCCGCGCTTATTATAGCGGGGCTCAGCGCCGCGCTGGCGGGTTTTTTAATCGGGACTCCGGTACTGCGCCTGCGGGACGATTACCTGGCCATAGCCACACTGGGCTTTTCAGAAATTATTAGAGTTGTGTTAACCAATCTGCAGTCTGTTACCAACGGCGCCCTGGGTTTAAAGGGCCTTCCAAAATATGCCACTACCCCGATGATTTGGACTCTGGCGCTTATCACAATTATTTTTATGATAGCTTTAATTCACTCTGCGTTTGGAAGATCCTGCAGGGCGGTAAGGGACAACGAAATCGCGGCTGCCGCCATGGGGATTAACGCGGCGCGGATTAAAATTATCAGTTTTACAATTTCAAGTTTTATTGCCGGAGTAGGCGGCGCCCTTTTGGGCCACCTTATGGTTACCATCGATCCCAGGATGTTTACTTTTAGCCTAACTTACAATATTGTGCTTATCGTAGTCCTGGGCGGGAACGGCAGCATTTCCGGCTCAGTTATCGCGGCTATTGTAATTACTGTCGCGATGGAAGCGCTGCGCTTCCTTGACTCGTCCCTTAATTTTGTGTTTTTCCAAACCCCTGCCCTGCCCGGCCTCCGTATGGTGGTATTCAGCATATTGCTGCTCCTTGTGGTCATTTTCCGCCAGCAGGGGTTAATGGGCAAAAAAGAATTTTCCTGGAACCTCCTTTTGGATTCAAAGCCGGCAAGAAAAATTGAAGCGCTGCTCAAGTCCCGGGGGGGCCGCAATGCTTGAAACAAAAAATGTTACCATGCAGTTTGGCGGCCTTACCGCGGTTTCCGATTTTAACATCGCCGTTGGTGACAATGAAATCATCGGGCTAATCGGGCCCAACGGCGCGGGGAAAACCACGGTGTTCAATATAATTACCGGAATGTACGCCCCCACCAAAGGTGCCATTGTTTTTGAGGGAAAAAATATAGCCGGCAAAAAGCCGCATAAAATTACCGAATCGGGAATAGCCAGGACTTTTCAGAACATACGTCTTTTTCACGAAATGACGGTGCTCGAAAACATTCTCGCGGCGTGCATATTGAGGGAGCGTCCGGGCCTTTTTGAATCGGTGCTGCACCTGCCGGGATACATGGCCCGGGAAAAGAAAGCAAAAAATCTTGCGCTGGAATTGCTGGGATCTGTGGGCCTTCTTGATAACAAAAATGACAGCGCCGTGTCCCTTCCCTATGGAAAACAACGACGGCTTGAAATTGTCCGTGCCCTGGCGACAGAGCCGCGGCTTCTTCTTTTGGATGAACCCGCGGCAGGCATGAACCCCCAGGAATCGGCGGAGCTTATGGAATTTATTTTGGATATAAGGCAGCGCTTTAATATTTCCGTTTTGCTGATTGAACACCACATGCAGGTTGCGATGGGAATCTGCCAAAAGCTTTATGTTTTGGATTACGGCATTACCATTGCCGAAGGGCCCCCCGCCGAAATCCGCAAAAATCAAAAAGTAATCGACGCTTACCTGGGAGTGGATAAAAATGCTTAAAACTGATTCTCTCTCGGTCTTTTACAGCGGCATCCACGCGCTGCGGGGCATCGACATCGAAGTGCCTGACGGCAAAATTGTTACCCTTATCGGCGCAAACGGCGCGGGTAAAAGCACCATGCTTAACAGCGTCATGGGGCTGGTAAAAGCTTCGGATGGAAAAATACTTTGGAACGGCGAAGACATTTCCGGCAGGGACACAAAAGACATAGTGGGCATGGGGCTTATTATGGTTCCCGAAGGGCGCCGGGTTTTTCCCAATTTAACGGTAGAAGAAAACCTCCGCCTTGGGGCTTATCCCAGGTCGGACAAGGCGGGCATAAAAAAAGACAAAGAAAAATGCTACAGTCTTTTTCCCCGGCTTAAGGAACGAATGCGCCAAAGCGCCGGCACCCTTTCGGGGGGCGAACAGCAGATGCTTGCCGTCGCCAGGGGCCTTATGTCCAGCCCTAAAATCCTTATGCTGGACGAACCTTCCCTGGGGCTTGCGCCTATAGTTTCGGCCATGATTTTTGATATTATCCGCGAAATTAATTCAGCGGGCACTACGGTGCTTTTGATTGAGCAAAACGCCAGGGCTGCCCTGGAAATTGCCGATTATGCTTACGTTATCGAAACCGGCGTCATCGCCATGCAGGACACGGGCAAAGCCCTTTTAAACAACGACGGCATACGCAAGGCATATCTGGGCGAAGCTTAACCCCATTGTTTTACTATTAAAGAAAAAGCGAAACGGCGCAGTAAATTAATAAGATCCCCATTATTATCTTTAGCGCCAAGGCCCGCTTTAGAAAGAGTTTTGAAAATACGGCGCCTGAGGCGGACCACAAAAGCGTAGAGCCAAAACCCGTTAAAGCCATAAGGAAGGCGAAAGCGGCAAGAACAGGCGGAGAAGTAAAATAAGGCAAAACAAAAGACGACATGGTGGTTAAACCGTAAAGCATTAATTTTGCGTTAACAACCTGCAATACTATTCCGGCAAAAAAGCTTCCCCAGGACGAGTCCCCCAGGGGCCGGCTTCCGCGGGAACCTGTCCCGGCGGATTCTTTGAGAGCATGTTTTTGTGAAGGGAAAAAGGGCCGCACCGCAAGGTAGATCATATAGGCTGCCCCCAGAATCTTCATGGGAAGCTGTATCTTTGGTACAAACCCCACAAGCGCCGCCGACACCAGGGCGCACAAAATTATAATAATAAAACCGCCTGTCCCAATTCCAAGATTGAAAGGCAGTCCTTTTTTAAACCCCTTCCCGGCCGCGTTATTCATGGAAGCAATATTATTAGGCCCCGGAGTAATAGCCATGACAAAAATATAAGAAATAAATGATAGCCACGGAAACATGAAAAGAGTATAGCATAAACGGCGGGAAATGTAATTGGCGTCTGCCTATAATGTATCCACATTGGACTTGTTCAATAACCCGGTTGGTTATTGAACAGGTCTTGCAAAATGTTTTGCATTTTGCTGTTTTCAAGCGGAAGCTGTTTAAAAACTTCAGTTTTTAAACAACTCTAATTATAGAAGACTCTAAATTACCACATGATGTTACTATAAAAAGTAATTTGACTTGTTCAATAACCCGGTTGGCATTGAACAAGTTTTTCAAAAAGTTTGAAAAACTTACTTTTTGGACCGCCTCTGTTTTTTAGCGGGTGTTGTTCATAAACTAAAGTTTCTGAACAACACTATTATGTTTCTATTAATAGAAAAATAATAGAAAACCACCACCAATTAATAAATATTTTTTTGTTTTTTTTCAAACTTATGTCGATTTTATTGGACAAATAAAAATTTGGGATCTATAATTTATTTAAATACTGGTTTAGTAAAACATTAACAACTAACAAAATGGAGAAAAAAATGGCAATCAAGTACATTCCAGAACCATTCCGCATTAAAGCTGTGGAACCCCTAAGAATGCTTACCCGCCAAGAACGGGAAGCAAAAATAGCCGAAGCCCACTACAATCTGTTTGGGCTTCGCAGCGAAGATGTTTACATCGATCTTTTGACAGACTCGGGCACTAACGCAATGAGCCAGTTTCAATGGGCGGGTATAATGCAGGGCGACGAGGCCTATGCCGGGGCAACCAGCTACTTCAAGCTGCTTGACGCCGGAAAGGATATTTTCAAATACGATTATATCCAGCCGGTACATCAGGGCAGGGCCGCGGAAAAAGTGCTGCTTCCCCTGTTTTTAAGCGAAGGTAAGTTCGCCATCTCTAATATGTTTTTCGACACTACCCGGGCTCACGTAATTCTTTCCGGCGCCCGCCCCATTGACTGCGTTGTTCAGGCCGCTCTGGATCCCGCAAAACGCGCCCCTTTCAAGGGCAACATGGACGTAGAAAAACTTGAGCAGCTTATCAAAGAACACGGTAAAGAAAAAATAGGACTTGTGGTTATGACCATTACCAACAATTCCGCGGGCGGCCAGCCGGTTTCCATGCAAAACATCAAAGAGACATCCGAAGTCTGTAAAAAGTACGGCATACCCTTTGACATTGACGCGGCGCGTTATGCGGAAAACGCTTTTTTCATCCAGCGTGATGAACCGGGTTACAAAGACAAGTCCATTAAAGAGATCATCCGCGAAGTTTTTAGTTATGCGGATATGTTTACCATGTCGGCAAAAAAAGACACCATCGTCAACATGGGCGGCTTAATCGGCGTAAGGGATGAAAAGATCAACGAAAATCTCATCCTGGAGATTAAGTCACGATGCATCGAGTTCGAGGGGCTCTACACCTACGGCGGCCTCGCGGGCCGGGACATGGAAGCCCTTGCGATAGGCCTCTACGAGGGGCTTGACGACAACTACCTCCGCTACCGGGTAGGCCAGATGGAGTACCTGGCAGCAAAGTTCGACGATGCCGGCATTATCTACCAGTCTCCGGTTGGGGGACACGGGGTATTTCTGGACGCCGCGTCCATGTTCCCCCATATCCCCTACACCGAATACCCCGCCCAGGTTTTGTGTATCGAGTTGTACAAAGAGGCGGGCATACGCTGCTGCGACATCGGCTCGTACATGCTGGGCAACGATCCTGACACAGGCAAGCAGCTCAAGGCCGACTTCGAGTTTTCGAGGCTTGCCATCCCGCGCAGGGTGTACACGCAGGCGCATCTTGACATAATAGTCGATGCGGTGGTAGAAGTTAAAAAGCGTGCATTAGATATAAAGCATGGATTCCGCATTGTTTGGGAACCCCCGATTCTGCGGCACTTCCAGGCGCATCTTGAGCCAATCAAATCTTGAACCAATCAAATCGAGGAGGAACGTTTATGTCAGACGGAAAAACACGTGATTCGTTTTCGAACAGGTACGGATTTATCGTTGCCTGCATAGGTTCGGCGGTAGGCATGGCCAACGTATGGGCCTTCCCGTACCGGACGGCAAGGTACGGCGGCGCGGCCTATCTGCTCCCCTATCTCATCTGTATCGCTGTCCTGGCGGTAACCGGCGTTGTGGAGGAAACCGCTTTTGGCCGCTGGGGAGGGTCAGGTCCCCTGGGGACCTTCCGCAAAGCCATGACCTTAAAGAACAAACCCCTTAAAGAGATCGGGATTATCCCGGTTATTGCCGCCTTCGGCATCGGGACGGGCTATGCGGTCATCATGGGCTGGCTTCTCCGTTACATCTGGGGTTCCGTCTCGGGCGCGGTGACCAATGCGGAAAACACCGGGGCCTACTTCGGCCAGATCGTCGGCAACTTCGGCAGCGTCGGCTGGCATCTTCTGGCGCTTGCCCTCACCTTCGTCATGATGATAGGCGGTATTCAGAAGAGTATCGAGAAGGTATGCAAAATCATGATACCCCTCTTCTTCCTCCTATTCATCTATATGGCTGTCCGGGTCGCCCTGCTTCCCGGCGTTGTCGAGGGGTACAAGTATCTGTTCATCCCCCAGTGGGATTCCATGGGCGACATAAAAACATGGATCTTCGCCTTGGGGCAGGCGTTTTTCTCCCTGTCCCTGGCGGGCAACGGTACCCTGGTCTACGGCTCCTATTTAAGCAAGAAAGAAGACGTCCTTGTCTGTTCAACCCGCATTGCCATCTTTGATACCCTCGCGGCTCTCCTTGCGGCAATCGTGGTTGTTCCCGCAGTATTTGCCCTGCTCGGCGCGGAATCAATTGGCGCGGGACCGCCCCTCCTCTTTATCACCCTGCCCGCGATCTTCCAGCAAATGGCAGGCGGACAGATCTTCGCCATTATCTTCTTTCTGGCGCTCTTCTTCGCGGCGGCCACATCCATCGTCAACATCTTTGAAACGCCCATCGAGATGCTCCAGGAACGGTTTAAACTTTCCCGCATCAAGTCGGTGCTCATTATTCTCCTTTTGGCGGCTTTGGCGGGGGTTTTCCTGGAAAACGCCGACGTCATCGGAGTCTGGATGGACATCATGTCCATTTACATTTGCCCCCTGGGCGCATTCATCGCGGCGGTCATCTTCTTCTGGGTCATGGGCAAGGATTTTGCGGCGGAACAAATCCAGCTTGGCAGGGAAAAGAAAATCGGCAAGTGGGTCGTGCCCGCGGGCAAATACGGTTTCTGCGCAATCGCATTCCTCGTGTTTGTGCTGAGTATCGCTTTTGGCGGCATAGGCTGATAGAGAAACTGAGGCTGTTCCATCGAACCTCCGGTTCGCTTCAGTTTTTGGAACAGCTTCCTTAGATTTAACTGTAACTGACAACGGTATTTTAGATGCCGGTCAAATGAAGAGACAGAGGCTGTCCGGAAAGCAACCGTTTTTCCGGACAGCGCCTGGCGCTTTTCCTGTGGCCGGCGCTTACATAGTATTACAAACAAGGAGAAACCAGCATGAAAAAAATTATTACAACAGACAAAGCCCCCGGCGCCATTGGCCCCTATTCTCAGGGGACATCGGCAGAGGGAACCATTATCTACACATCAGGTCAACTTCCCCTTAATATGGCGGACGGCAAACTGGAATTGGATGATATCAAAAAAGCAACCAAATATTCCATGGAAAACTGCAAGGCTATTCTTGAAGCCGCCGGAGCGGGCCTTGAAGATGTGGTTAAAACCCTGGTCTTTTTAACAGACATGGGGGAATTTGCCGCCATGAACGAAGTATACGCCACATTCTTCCCGTCCAATCCCCCGGCCCGGAGCTGCATACAGGTGGCCGCCCTCCCCAAGGGCGCTAAAATCGAAATAGAAATGATGGCGTTAAAATAAGTGAGGCTGTTTCAAAACTCGGTTGGTTTTGAAACTGTCTCAAGTCTTGCATACTTTAAAAGAACTTAAAAAAGCGTTATAGTTAACGTATGATGTTTACTAAAAAAAATTGTTTTTCTCTTTTTACGCCGGCCGCCGGAACTGTTTTGGCGGCTGTCGCTTTTGTGGTACTGGCGGCTGTGTTTACATCTTGTGTCGGCACACAAACAAGCGGCGCCGGTTTGGGGCTTCCCCCGGGAACCCTGAGTCTTGTGGAAAACGCAGTATTTGAGGTGGTCCTTAAAAAGCCCGCCGAAGCTCCCTTCGTGTACGAGAAGGAACTTGACTGGGAAAAAGTACCCTACGCCATACGAAGCGACGATTACTACTCTATCGGAACGGCTTTTGCCATTTCCAATACCGAGCTAATCACGGCGTTCCATGTTATCAACCTGGGCATGGAAAGCATGATCTACGACAGGTACTATGTGCGGGATTCAAAAAAACAGGTCTACGAACTTGACCGGATAATAGCCGGCTCAAATGAGCGGGATTATCTTATCTTTACGGTAAAGGATAAAACCTTTAGCGAATATTTTAAATTCGAGCGGAATTTCGAGATAGGCGAACCGGTTTATAGTATTGGGAACGCCCTGGGCGAAGGTATCGTAGTACGCAACGGGCTGGTGCTGGGTACTGTTCCGGAAGAAGAATCCGGACGCTGGAACCTTTTAAAAAGTTCAGCCGACGGCAATCCCGGGAACTCCGGCGGCCCCCTGGTTACCGCGTCCGGTACAGTCATCTCGGTGGTAACCGCCCTTAGGGACAATATCCTCTATTCAACCCCTGCCGAAGTAATACTTGACGACAGCCGCAGCACCCTTGCGTACAGGGTAAAAGCCCGTTACGGCCACCTTATTCTTGCCAACAACCTGAACCGGACCTTCGAAACCAGCGTCCCTGTTCCGGGCAATTATATCGAAATCCGCAACACCCTGTGCGCCGCGTACAAGGTAGATTATGACGCCTCCATGAGCAGACTCTTTGCCCAGGCGCCGGAGTATCTTTCGGGTCCCAACAATATGTATCTTTTGGCCCGGACATTGACATCGGTTTTTCCCGATCTCGCCTATGTAGATCCAAACGACGACAATTGGAAACTTGGCTCTTTAAATTCAAAAACCCATAATCTGGAAGAAGACGGCGAGCTAATAGCCGCCGACCTTCCCCCTTACCATATTTACAAGATCAAAAAACCCCGTTCCGTTTCCCTGGAAGAGATCTGTACCAACCCCAAATACATTCAGGATCTTATCCTGCAAAACATCCGAAGCGACCGCACCCTTTGGGGTAATGACAGGTACCGCATCCTGTCCTTTGGTGAGCCGGCTTCAAAAAGCAGCTACCGCGATACTCTGGGTAGAACCTGGCTTGTCGCATACTGGCCCATAAGCTATTCGGATGATGTGCAGATAATGTACATACTCCCCCTGCCCTCAGGCCCCGCGGTCATTACCGCTATAGTGGACAGTTCATCTCTTGAAGATTACGAATGGGATATGGAAAAGATCTGCGACCACACTTTTGTGGCCTATAGCGCCGCCTTTAGCGATTGGGATGATTTTATCGGCCTTAAAAATTATATGCCCGACTTCCTTAAGGGGATAAGGTGGACCTGGGACAATGTATCCAGCCGGTTCTCCCTTGCCTCCGGCCCCTTAACCATAAATGCCGACAATCAGGTGTTTAACTGGGAGGATGATTCGGAAATGTTCCTGGCCGCCACCTGGTACAAACAGAACGGCAATCTTGAAATTGGAATCCGCAAGGTAATATTCCAGCGGGACTCTCTGGGCAAGGAATATTTTATCCTTAACCGTAACGTCAGGCCGGACTCAAAACTTGGCACAAGAGCCCTGCAAAGCTGGAATGATCTTGAAATGGCAAAGTTTCCCTACGACGGAAAACCCGCCATTTCGGTAAAAGATAATACCGGTTCCATAGGCGCTATCGTAAAGGCTTCAAGGCCCAGCCCGGATATAATATTTTCGCTTTATCTTTCCATGGACAGCCCCGAAGGCGAGGCTAACCTTTCACAGCGTTTTGCCATTTTGGAAAATGGAATCAAAATAAGGGAGTAGATGGGCTTGTTCTAAAACGCGGGCCTTCGCTTCGATGTTAGTTCCGGAACAGCCCCGCGGGTCCTAAGGTTTGACGCTTTCGCCCTTCTTCCTAAACGAAAGAACTTCGCCGCCTTTATCCGCGGTAACAATGTCGCCTTCTTTTATCTTGCCCGAAATAATCGCTTTAGCCAGAGGGTTTTCCAGATCCTGCTGAATGGTACGTTTTAAGGGCCGGGCGCCAAACAGGGGATCGTAGCCCCGCTCGGCAAGGATTTCTTTTGCGGCGTCCGTAACCCTTAGTTCAATTTTGCGTTCCCCAAGCCTCGTCATAAGCCGGGCAAGCTGAATGTCAACAATCTTGCCGATCTCCGCCTTGCCCAGGCGGTTAAATATTACCGTCTCGTCAATGCGGTTTAAAAATTCAGGCCGGAAGCTTTGTTTTAAAAGTTCCATTAAGGTATCTTTAAGCTCGTCTTTATTTTTACCCTTTCCCCGCCCGGAAGGAGAAGTTTTGTTTTTAGCTTCCTCTTCCCCTGCTTCCAAAATTAAATCGGAACCCAGGTTGCTGGTCATGATGATGATGACATTCTTGAAATCCACCACCCTCCCCTGCCCGTCGGTAAGGCGTCCGTCGTCAAGGATTTGCAGGAATACATTAAACACTTCCGGATGGGCCTTTTCAATTTCGTCAAAAAGTATAACGCTGTAAGGCCGCCGCCTCACCGCCTCGGTAAGCTGGCCCCCCTGCTCATAGCCTACATAACCCGGCGGCGCTCCGATAAGGCGGCTCACCGAATGTTTTTCGCCGTACTCGCTCATGTCAATGCGGGTCAGAGCTTTTTCATCGTTAAACAAAAAGTCCGCCAGTGTTTTGGCAAGTTCGGTTTTGCCTACGCCTGTAGGCCCAAGAAAAAGGAAACTCCCCAGCGGGCGGGCGGTATCGGAAAGGCCCGCCTTGTTGCGGCGTATGGCATCTGACACCGCTTCCACTGCGGCATCCTGCCCCACTACCCGCTTTTCCAAAACCTTTTCCAAATCAAGGTATTTTTGCAATTCCCCGGAAAGCATTTTGGAAACAGGAATACCCGTCCAGGCGGAAACCACCTGGGCTATATCCTCTTCACGCACCTCTTCGCGAAGGAGAGGCGCCGCAGGCGCGGACCGGCCTTGGCCTTCTTTGGCTTCGGCATCTTTGCCGCCTGAATTTCTGCCTGACGCCTGCCTGCCTTCCATGTGATCGGTAAGGGACTTTAGTTTTTTTTCGGCCTCAGGGATCTTTCCATGTTTCACTTCCGCGGCCTTGGCAAGGTTACCGTCCCGTTCGTAGAGGGTTTCTTCTTTTTTAAGCTCTTCAATCTGCTGCTTGATTTCCCGAATCTTCTGTATGTCTTTCTTCTCGCTTTCCCAGCGGGCCTTCATGGCATCACGTTCGGCGCTAAGGTCCGCAATCTCTTTTTCAAGTTTGCTTAACCGGGATTTGGAAGATTTATCTTCTTCCCGGCTCAATGCCTGGCGCTCTATGGAAAGCTGTAAAAGTTTCCGCTCCAGCTTGTCCAGCTCCGTCGGCCTGGAATCAAGCTCCATTTTAAGGCGGCTTGCCGCTTCGTCCACCAGGTCGATTGCCTTATCCGGAAGGAAGCGGCTTGTGATATAACGGTTTGAAAGAATTGCCGCCGCAACCAGAGCTTCGTCTTTTATACGCACTCCGTGATGCACTTCGTAACGTTCCTGGAGCCCCCGGAGTATGGCGATAGTATCTTCCACCGACGGCTCGGCGCAGTAGACCTGCTGAAAACGCCGCTCCAGGGCGGCGTCTTTTTCGATGTGCTTGCGGTATTCATCCAGGGTAGTGGCCCCTATGCAGCGGAGTTCCCCCCGGGCAAGCGCGGGCTTAAGCAGGTTCGACGCGTCTGTCGCGCCTTCGGCGGCGCCGGCCCCAATCAGGGTATGGAGTTCGTCGATAAACAAAATTATGCTGCCATCCGCGGCCTGCACTTCGTGGATGACCGCTTTAAGCCGTTCCTCAAACTCTCCCCGGAACTTTGCCCCGGCAACCAGGGCGCCTATATCCAGGGCAAGGAGCTTCTTTCCTTTAAGGCCTTCGGGCACATCCCCCGCGACAATACGCCGGGCAAGGCCTTCGGCAATGGCTGTTTTGCCAACCCCCGGCTCGCCAATCAGCACCGGATTGTTTTTTGTACGGCGGCTTAAAACCTGCATACAGCGGCGTATTTCTTCATCCCTCCCGATAACAGGGTCCAGCTTTTCCTGGCGCGCCAGGGCGGTAAGATCCCGGCAATATTTGTCCAGCACCTGGTACTTGCCTTCGGGGTTCTGGTCGTTTACCCGGGTATTGCCCCGGACGGACTTTAAAGCTCCCAGTATGGCATTCTTTGTAATCCCGTTTTTTTTAAGAAGATCCGCAGCCTTGCCCTCTCCCGAGGCAATGGCAATAAGTATATGCTCGGTTGAAACAAAATCATCTTTTAGGGAAGCGGCTTCGCTTTCGGCTTTGGCAATCACTTTGCTTGCCCCGGAAGAAAAATAAACCTGCGCCGCTTCGCCGTAAATCTTTGGCTGGGAGGCCGCAAGGGCCATGGCGCCTGCCGCCAGTTCTTCCGGATCGGCGCCTATCTTTTCGACCAGCGGGGGCACAATGCCGTCGCTTTGCTTTAAAAGCGCAAAAAGTATATGTTCAGGTTCTATTTGGGAATGATCCTGTTTTTGGGCCAGGCTCGAAGCTTCATTTAAAGCTTCCTGGGCTTTAATGGTAAGTTTGTCATAATCCATATCTATAAAATACCGGGGATGGCCCTAAATGTCAAATACAAACAGGGCGCCCGGGCGCTGCCCCGGCTGGGTGCTAGATGGACGAAACTCCTTACGCGCTTCGCGCCAATTTTTGTTTTACGGTTATTGTCTTAGGGGTACGTTTTCTGCGTATAACATTATCCTGGTCGTCGTTTCGCCATACGCACCGCCGGGGAAGCTGCCCGGCGCCCTGTTTGCTTTATCGACAAATATGCTTTTTTTCTGCCCGCGCGTATTGACGGCGTGCGGGGAGGGGTGTACAATAACAGCATAACAAAGGAGAAAAAATATGAACTAT
>JAIRLQ010000115.1 GCA_031259345.1 Treponema sp. | reverse complement strand
GTCCATCTAGCACCCAGCCGGGGATGCGCCCGGGCGTCCTGTTTGGATTGGCGGGGGAAATGCGCTTGCGTAGTAAATGTACTTACAAACCCGCGTATTCGCTTTCATAACGCTTTAGCCGGGGATTGTCCGGGGAAATCGCCAGGGCCTGTTTAAGGTAGTACAGCGCCCTGCGTTCGTCTTTGCGGCGGTGGTAAATCTCGAACATAGCGATAAGGGCATTCAGATTGCGGGGATCTTCAAAAAGGCTGGAACGGAGATCGTTAAGCCGGGCATCGTCGTCGGAACGGGTGCGGCTTCTCAGGTAATAATACCTGCCCTTGACCGTCCCGCCGGGAAGGCCGGAAATACGCGCGTCTATCATACCGGCAGCCTCCGCGACCCGGCCTGTGTCAATCAGGGCGGAAACATAGGTGCTGATGCTCTCTTCGCTGGAACGATCCCGTTCATAAAGCTCCCTGGCATAGGAAAGGGCGGCGGCATTGTTACCCTGGCCCCGCTCCACCTGGTAAGCGTTCAAAAGATCCACAGTGGAACGCCGCTCTCTCAAAAGGCGGGCAAGATAGGGCCCGGCTTCCTGCCATGCCTGGCGGCGTATCGCGTCTTCCAGAGCCAGGGTAATCACCGTAAGGGAAGGCGCCGGGTTTGCCAAAAGGCGCCTTAAAAGTTCCCTGCCTTCACTCTGATCGTCCGCACGGGAAGACTCCATAAAAAGCCGGGCGGCATAAACCGAAGCGTCGTCGTCAATGACCCCCGAAGAAAGCCTGAGCATGGAACGGAGATAATTTAAGGCGGCGTCCCTATTATGGTAACCGTCGGCCTGAACCCGGGCCCTGAGAAAAAGATAAAAGCGGTTATTGGGGTTAAGGGAAGCGTAGAGATCCAGAGGGGCCTGGGCCTGAAGGTACTGCCCCAGTTCCAACAGAATGTGAACCCTCGTCAAAATAAATTCGCCGTCTTTGCGGTCCCTCTGCAGAACTTCCGCTACGGCAGGCTCGGCGCGGGACCAGTCCCCGGCCCGGTAGTATGCGAGGGCAAGCCTCCGTTTTACCTGCATGTTATCGGGAAAACGTATCACCAGCCCGGAAAGAAAACTGACGGCCTCGTCCATTTCGCCCCGCGAATCCATAACACCGGCAAGCCCCAGGGCCGCGGGATAACATTCCTGTGAAAGCTCCCAGGCTTTGGCATACTGCTTTTCCGCCTCTTCCGTATTGCCCATACGTTCCAGGGCCAGCCCCAAAAGGTAGGGGGCAAGGGGCGAATTGGGCTTTAGTTCAGCGGCTTCCCTTAAATCCGGCAGGGCCTGGGTAAATTTTTCGGGCAGCTTTTCGTTGTACAAAGCCAAAACAGGAAGTACATGTTCCAGAAAATCCTTTGAATTGGGGGGCGCGGGGGTATAGATCCCCTTTTCTATATCTTTAAGGATTTTGGCATAGCTATGGGTTTGCGGGGGATCGGAAAGGGGGTATTGAACAGTGAACCCAGGGTAAATGGTTTTAAGAAGCAGTACAGCAACGGCGTTCATAATACGGCCGAATTCGCTGTTCCCCAGCTCGTGGTTTCTGATAAGATCCAGGGAAGCCTGCAGGGAAGGGGGTACGCCGGTTTCTATAAGGGAACGGATTTCCTCGGGGAGGCCCCCGGCGCCCGGAGTTTGGGCGGACGGTTTTTCAACAATAACTGGCGCATGGGAAGGCAGCGGGGTTTCTTCCGAATCCGGCGCAGAGGCGCAAGACGCAAAGAAAAACCACAGCGCAATCCCCAACAACAGGGTTCTGCCCACTAATCATCAACCCCCACATTACGTTTTGAACCCAGAGAAGTAAGAATGAGGAGCAGCCCCGAAAAAGCCAAAAGAAGGGGCCACCAGCTCTTGATAAACTGTTTAAAGGAAAAATCTACAATATCAAAAGAAAAAACCAGGAGCAAACAACCCAGGATCACAAAGGCGATGGAAGGGACTACAAAACGGCTCCGCAATTGGCCGTAACTCCGCCAGCCCGCGGGCAGCAGGGCGAGGCCGGAAAACACGGAAATTAAAGGCCAGGTTTTGTAGAAAAAAACCCGGGGGATAATTCCCAAAGCGGAAAGAAAAAGATAAAAGCCCACCATAAGAAAAAAAGCGGCAAAAAAAAGGTAGGTTGATCTTTTGTTTAGTTTGATTGCCAGCAATGCCAGGAAAATGCCCGCAATCACAAAGAGAAAAGACAACAAGACAGAAAACCTGGAAGTGCCCGCGAGGGAACCCAATAAAAACGCGGAGCCAAGGAACATAAACAGCAAACCGATAATAAAAACAACCCATGCGGCAATACGGCGGGAAAAGAATGAATTCATCGTTAAAGTATAACGGTATAACCCTTCTCTTGCCAATGCTTAAAGCGGCATGTTAAGCTCATTTTATGCAAGGAATATTAAAAATTTTTAGAATTATTCGGGACAGTTCCAATTGGAACCGGCTCATCCTGCTTTTACTTCTGCCTCTTCCCGGGTTCTCCGCTCTTTCCTGTAACATCGAAAGCCCCATTCCCGCATTACAAAACGGCGATGCCATTGATCCTTACTATATTACCGGTTCCGAAGAAACCAGGGAAACCATTAGAAGCCTCTTTATATTATTGGCGGATGAAGATTCCGTGGGAATGGGGCAGTTTACCGTGATCCGGGAAATCGCCAACACCTATATGAAGCAAAAAGAATATTCAAAGCTTATCAATTTTCTTACAAACAGGGTAAACCTGTACCCCGATGATCCCTACAATACCTATTATCTTTTTATGACCGCTTATGCCTATATTCAGAAAGACGCATACCCTGTGGCAGCCCTTTTTTTTGACAGGATAATAAAAAATTACCCCGACATGACCATACTGGGCGAGTCCATACACCTTGCCTGCCTTAATCAATTGATTACGCTGGTTGATAACAGTGAGCAACAGGTCTGGTATTATGAAGAATTGATTTCCCGGTTTTCCGACCGTATTGATTTGGGGGCGACGTATTTTATGCTGGCCCAGGCATACGAAAAAACCGGCGAATGGTCCGGAGCGATTCGGGCTTATACCCAGTACCTTCCTTTTGTGGGGACAAATGTGCCCGGTTTCTCCAATGCGGATAACTACGCCAAGCAGTTGGTGGACTTTAATAATTCCGCCAAAAACTGGACCTTTGACACTCTGGGCGCCCTGGTAAATGCAATCAAATCCGCTCTGGACGCGGGTTCCTCAAGCCGTCTGGAACAGTACCGGGCTAAGGTTAATTTCTTTACCCGTACCTGGGAGCAGGAAGCGGCGGACGACTCGGGGATGTCGGACTTTAACCTGTCGGATTTTATGCGTCAGAGCCGCATCCGCTATTCCCCGGATTTGGACGCTGGTTCCAATGCCAACGAGGCATACCTTAGAACCTACGGCTGGTCCCAGTATATTTCTACCTGGTACCTTTATTTCAGGAAGATCTATTTTCCCCAGGACCCGGAGATCCACGGACGCTGGGAATGGGCGGGAATTTACTACGGCGAGAAATTTTAGCCCCCGGAGATTCCGGCTTAAGGACTAAAACAAGTAAAGGAACAAGTAATTGAAGAAAAACCGTTTGGGGATTTTTTTGGTTTTATTCGGCGTGTTTTTGACGGCGGCGCTTTTTGCCGAAAGCGGGGAACTGCCCGAAGTGCCGCGGCCGTTACGCCGAAACCGGGAAGCCTCTCTTCCCTACTCCCCCTCTTCCGCCTCCCGCCCCCCGGTAACGCGGCCTGCCTCCGAATTATTGACCGAATCAAACCTGGAAAAAGATCTGACCCGGTATTATATAAAGCAGTATTCTTCCCCCGGCGGCCTTGCCTGGCTTAAGGCGATAATGGACAGGGGAACGCCGTATCTGGGCTTTATACGCCAGGAGATCAAAGACCGGG
>JAIRLQ010000099.1 GCA_031259345.1 Treponema sp. | reverse complement strand
TTCCCGGGCGTGTCGGGGATAAAAAGCCCGGGCACGGATGGCAGGAACATGGCTTCCCCTGTCTTAAAATCTTCGGGATGAGAGATGCGGTTCAATGTCGCGATGCTTTCGTAGGGCAGGCTGCAACGCGCCGCCACCTGGAGTATGTCTTCGGATTCCGCGGGGGTATATACATATACTGTCAGAAAAGAAGCTAAACTTTCGGGCGCCGCGCGCCCCGTAAACAGTACGCGCCTGGAAGCTTCCACATCTTCTATAAATTGCCTGAACGCGATATCCCTTGAGTCCAGTTGTGAAATCACGGGAAGGAAAGGGCCGCTCTCCGCGGCCCGAAGTATTGACGAGACAAAAAATAAGAAGCAAAAAAAAGGGGGATGCCCGAACAAGTTTTTCAAACTTTTTGGACAGCCCCCTTGGCGATACAACAAACCCCGCCTATTCTTCAGAAATAGCTTCTGTGGGGCAGACGCCGGAGCAGGCTCCGCAGCTCTGGCACTTGGCGGCATCAATCCACCGTTTGTCGCTTTTTTCGGAAATTGCGTCTACCGGACACTCGGAGTCGCAGGTTCCACAGTTTACGCATTTGTCTGCGTCGACTTTATAAGCCATACTATACCTCTCTAATAAAAATATCTTTTAATTTACTGTAAAACCAGAATTTTTACAAGGGTCCGCGCTGCCTTTGTCCGATATTATTAAAGTATGTTGATATTTTTGGGTGTTCTTGCCGCGGCGCTGCTGGGATGGCTTATCTATACCTTCCTGTCCAGGAAAAGTGTCAAATCGATAAAGCTGGCGGCTCTTGTTGCCCTGGTGCTTAGCGGAATTTCTTTGGCCGTGTGCGGCGTTTTCATTGTTTTGGGCACCGGTACGTCCTCCGCAAAAGGGCCTTATCCGGTCCTGGCGGCGCTGGAAGAAGCGCCTGCCGGTTCCGACGATGACGGTTTAGTTATTGCCATTATCCTTATACTACTTCTGGCGTTTTTTGGTTTTATTATTTTCCTGGGCCTAAAAGATCAGAAAAAAAATGCCGAATTCAACAATACCGACGCCCGGGCCGGCGGGGCCAAAAAAGCGGCGGGCAAAAGTACCGGCGCCAATACGGTTGCGGAAAATGCCGGCGGAAATTCTGATATTGAAATTGACAGTCTGGAATTTTAAGCTTTCCCAAAGGGGGTGCGCGGCCTGATTATCGCGGCACCCGTTCCTCCTGTTATACAGGATACATCACCCAGGCTTTGGTTACATTATGGGCAGAACTTTGCGTTTGCTCCCGTTTTGTACCGAATTATAGACAGACTCCAATTCGGCTAAAGCGTTTCCCCGGGCGGCAATGACGCGGTCGCACCAGGCATCAAAGTCGGGATCATCTTTTTGACATTCCTTATGGGCAAGAATGTAATCAATTGACATTTTTACGCCCTGGTCAAAACGTATCGCGGCGGTAAAACGGGGAACCAGGCGTTTTATTTTTGAATTGTCAAACACCACCGAATTTGCCTTATCCCCTGTAAGCGTTCCCTCAAAGTCATAAAGCCCCGCGGCGCGGCCCGCCTCGTTGAGGAATTCGCTTGAAATATGCAGCGCCTTTAGGGGAACTCCAAGGGCGTTTGCTATTGTACGGTAAATCTGGTTCCAGGTAAGGGTCTCGTCTGAAGTAATGTGAACCATCTCGCCTGTGGCATGGATATTTCCCATAAGACCTATAAAACCTTCGGCAAAGTCCGAATTGTGAGTCATGGTCCAAAGGCTTGAACCGTCGCCGTGGATAATTACCTGCTTGCCTTCGAGCATACGCTTAAGCACCTGCCAGCTCCCGTTTACGCCGTGAAGCCCCAGAGGCACGCTCCGTTCGTCGTAGGTATGGCTGGGCATAACGATGGTAACAGGAAAATTTTCTTCCCGGTATTTGGTCATAAAAAATTCTTCGCAGGCGATTTTGTCCCGGGAATACTGCCAGTAGGGGTTGGAATGGGGCGTCCCTTCGTTTAAAAGATAATGCCCCGGCGGCTTCTGGTACGCGGACGTAGAACTTATAAAGATATACTGGCCTGTCTTGCCCCTGAAAAGGCGGTAATCCCGTTCCGCCTGGTCTTTTGTGTACACGATAAAATCCACCACCACATCAAAGGAAAGCCCCTCAAGTTTTTTGGCGGTTTCCGTCCGGTCCTCAATATTACAGTGTATTTCCCGCAGCTTTGACGGAAAATCGAGCTTCCTGTTTCCCCGGTTAAGGAGTGTGAGCTCCCATCCCTTTTCGATAAGTTTTTTTGTTATGGCCGCGCTTATGGTTCCGGTTCCGCCAATGAATAATGCTTTCATTACTGTACCTCCTGCTTGTAATTTCAATAAATGCATTATACATTTTTTTAATTATCATGAATATTGATCCTTATGTAAAAGAAATTAACAGACAGGGGCTTGGCGTCGAAGGTATCATCGTTATGCAGCATGGCGAAAAGTGCGCCGAGTACCGCTGGGTTCCCGAACGGCCGAAAAACATTCACTCCGTAAGCAAAAGTTTTGTTTCCATAGCTATTGGCATGGCGGTAGGGGAGGGGAAGCTGCGCCTTAAGGATAGAGTCCTGGACTTTTTTCCCCGGCAGGATGCTTCCCCCAGGCTTCAATCCCTTAGCCTGGAACATCTTTTAACCATGACCAGGGGCCACCGGGAATTTACCCGCCCCCGCACGGTGGATGAAGCCCTTTCCCATGAATTGTTTCGTGACCCCGGCGGCGCTTTTTTATACGACAATGCCTGCACTTTTTTGGCTTCCGCCATGCTTACCAAAGCGGCGGGCCAAAGCTTGCGTGACTACCTTGCCCCCAGGCTTTTTTGCCCCCTGGGCATTGCCGCCCCGCTTTGGGCCGAAAGCGATGACGGTTTTACCATGGGCGCTACAGGTTTGGAGCTTGATACTTCCAGCCTCGCGAAATTCGGGCAATTTCTCCTTCAGCGCGGCGTCTGGCAGGGGCAGGAGCTTGTTTCCCCCCTTTGGATTGATGCCGCTACCCGAGCCCAGGTTGCCACCCGCAATTCAAAACCCGACTATAACCTTGGTTACGGCTGGCAATTCTGGATCTGCCGCCACGGGGCCTACCGCTGTGACGGCATTTACGGGCAGTTTGTCATCGTTATCCCCTATAAAGAGGCGGTTATAGCCATAAATTCCGCGGAAGAAAACATGGCTCAGGTACTGTATGCCGTTTGGGATCATGTGCTTCCCCTGCTTTAAAAAGGGATAATTGCGCTCGCTCCAAAACCCGGTTAGTTCCGCAGCAGCCTCAATTGAAAAAAATCTATAAATGGATTATTGTGTAATCAGGAAATTCTATAAAGATGGCTAAAACATGATTTACGGCTTGCCTGCCGAAGAATTGGAACAATATCTTTGCCTCTGCGCCGCTCTAAAAGAGCTTGGGGAAACGTATGAATACAGGAAAGCCCGGCTCCGTCTGTTTTTACAGGAAGTATCGCGGCTAAAGCAAAAAACCCTGGCGGAACTTGGCAAAGCCCGGCGCCTTACCCGGCATTTAACTGTTCTCCAGAACCGGGAAATGGGTTTGCTTTTCAATCCCGGTGAAAAGCCCTTCCGGCCCGGGGCGCTTCTCAATGATGCCGCGTTTGATAGGGCAGGGGCTTTGGCTAAAGAAACGCCGCTTCTGAAAGAAACGCCGCTTCCGGAATCCTTTAAAAACCGCAGGGATCTTAAAGCCGGCGAAGTACTGGTACTTTCCATGATAGACGCTTTAAAAAGAGGGCTCCTTGAGCTTGATGTCCTGGAAATGCGCTGCCGTGAATTGCTTGTCTCAATTGCCGGGGTGATGGCTGCCTACAGAAAGGAATACCGGGGAGTAGTCCGCAGGATCTATCCTTTCAGCATTATTAGCCGGTTCTGTAAATTTCTCAACAAACTGGCCGGAAACGCCTATTATTCCGGCAGGGACATTAAAGAACTCACGGCCCTGGGCAATTTAACCGTTAATATAGTAAAGATGGCGGAAGCTCCCGTCTTATAGGAGTGAAAATGGCAGGTAAGGAAATTTCCAAAGTATTGAAACACGCGGCGCCTATCCCCGCGGAGGAAATTCCCCGGCTTTTTGAATTACTTTTGGAAAGCAGAAAGGAATCCGAAAAAACCCGGCGGGACATAGCCCGGTTTGATTCCATGAAAGAGGTAATGATAGAAGAAATCACCGGTAAATATAATTTTTACGAATTCTTTTTCTCAAAGATTTTTGCCGAGCGGCAGGAAGCCATTAAAAAAGACTTTGAAATTATTGACAAGGGGATGAGGGAAAACAACCGCGAACTGATTCAGGCCGGGGTCGCGGGACTTTCCGGCGTAGTTGCCTCAAGCCCCTTCACGGACATGGAAAAACTCCGCCGCATGATAGGCAGCGTTACAGGTTAAGCGGCTAATCCCCTACGCAAATACAAACAGGGCGCCCGGGCGCTGCCCCGGCTGGGTGCTAGATGGTCGAAGCTCCTCCCGCGCTGCGCGCCAATTTTTGTTTTACGGTTATTGTCTTAGGGGTACGTTTTCTGCGTATAACATTTTCGTGGTCGTCGTTTCGCCATACGCACCGCCGGGGAAGCTGCCCGGCGCCCTGTTTGCGTTATCGACAAATATGCTTTTTTTCTGCCGGTGTTAGTTACGAGCCCCGCCCGATAAAGCGCGCGAGCAGGTGCGAAGCGCGGTAATACCGGAAAAGCGGCAGGGCGTGGGGTTCAATAAATGTCCTTGTCTGCCGGTGTTAGTTACAAGCCCCGCCCGATAAAGTGCGGGGGCGCATCGCCCGGCGTCAGGCCGCCCGGCCTCCCGTTTGCGTTATCGGCAAATGCGCTTGCTTTATGGTGGAACGGGAGCGGCCCCGCCCAATAAAGCGCGCACCCGCGCTTTGCAGAGGAACACCCGCGACTTGCGGAGGAACACCCGCGGCCCTCGTTGGCGCACCCGCGGTCCTCGTTGGCGCACCCGCGCTTTGCG
>JAIRLQ010000096.1 GCA_031259345.1 Treponema sp. | reverse complement strand
CCGCCCGTGGACGCGGGGCTATTTACAGCGTTTATTGCATTAATGATTTCACAATTGCCGGATATTCCCATAATTCTCTTGTGTTAGTTTGTCCTGGGGATTACAATAACTATTTATGGAAGAAGTAAATGACCTTGGGCCTGCCTTGGCGGTTCTTGACGCGGCCAGGCAGGAACTGGCCAAACGCATTGTAGGCCAGGAAGAAATGATCGAAGGCCTTTTAACGGCGCTGATTGCCGGAGGGCACATACTCCTTGAAGGGGTGCCGGGCCTTGCGAAAACCAGAGCGGTAAAAAGCCTTGCGGAAATCACCGGCCTCGATTTTAAGCGCATACAGTTTACCCCGGATCTTCTGCCGGCGGATCTTACCGGTACCCTTATTTGGGAACAGGCGGCCCTTGGCTTTTCCGTGCGCAAGGGCCCTGTTTTTGCCAATGTTATTTTGGCTGACGAAATTAACCGGGCTCCCGCAAAAGTACAATCCGCCCTGCTTGAAGCCATGGAAGAACGGCAGGTTACTATAGGGGAAAAATCCTACCCGCTGCCAACTCCTTTTTTTGTGCTGGCCACCCAGAACCCCATTGAGCATGAAGGCACCTACGCCCTGCCCGAAGCGGAGCTTGACCGTTTCCTTTTGAAATTGCTCATCCGGTATCCCGCCCCCGATGAAGAACTGCGTATTTTGGACTTTGCCCCTCCCTTCGCGTCCGGGGAAGCCCCCGGCGAAGGCGGCATCAAAAGGAGCGGCGAACCCCTGCGGCAGACTTTGGATACGGAAGCTTTGGGTGTTTTAAGAAAAGCCGTGGATTCCATTTTTGTCGATCCCGAAGTAAAAAAATACATCGTCCAGGTGATAGCCGCTTCCCGGCCTTCCAGGGAAAAGGGCGGCAAAGCGGGCAGAGAGGGCATCTACCGTTATATAGCCTTTGGGGGGAGCCCGCGGGCGTCCCTGGCCCTGTACCGAAGCGCCCGAATCAGGGCGCTTTTCGCGGGCCGCGCTTTTGTAAGCCCCGAAGATGTTAAAACGGCGGCATTGCCCGTCCTTAGGCATCGCCTGGTTCTTTCTTACGAGGCCGAGGCCGACGGACTCGACGCGGATACGGTTATTTCCAGGATTCTTACCCTGGTGCCCATGCCGTAAAAAAGGCTGTAATGGACCGGCATGAACTTCTAAGTAAAATTACCACCTTTCCCCTTCTGGCCGGCGCTTTGGCGGAAGATCTTCTTTCCGGGGATTACCGTTCAATCTTTAAAGGCCAGGGAATAGAGTTCGATGAGGTACGGCATTATGAGCGGGGCGACGACATTCGTTCCATTGACTGGAATGTCAGCGCCCGCTTTGGCACGCCTTATGTAAAGATGTACCGGGAAGAAAGCGAAATGACGGTTTGCATAGTTCTGGACAGTTCCGGCAGTATGCACGCGGCAGGAGGAGGGGAGCTTACCCGTTACGAACAGGGGGTTTTGGCCGCCGCTTTGATTGCCTTTTCCGCCGAGCGGGCGGGCCAGCGGGTGAGCGCCATCTTTTTTGATAATGAGATTTGCCGCATATTTCCGCCCCGGAAAGGGCGGCCTCATACTATGGCTGTCATAAGCGCCGCCATCGAAAATCGTCCGCGGGGGCAGGGTTCCGGTCTGGGCATTGCCCTGACCGGCGTGGGGCGGCTTTTAAAACGGCGCAGTCTTTTGATAGTTATTTCGGATTTTTTGTGCCTTAACTGGGAACACGAGATGGGCAGCATGGCCAGGCGCCATGATCTAATCGCCCTAAGGGTTTCAAGCCCCCTGGACAAGGAGATTTCGGGCGGCCTTCTTACCCTGCGGGATCCCGAAACGGGCCTGAAGCTAGAGGCGCCCACGTCTTTTGCCGGTTTCCGTTCCGCCTGGGCGGACTGGCACGAAGAACGCCGCGTCCTTTGGCAAAGTATCTGCCGCCGTTCGGGAGCGGCCTGTCTGGAACTTCCCACAGACGCGGATGCCGCGGTCAGCATGCGGGAATTCTTTAGGGAAAGGCGCAGGTAAAATGATCAGGATTATGGGTACAATTCTTTTAATGCTCCGTTGCCCGCTCCTTGTTTTTTATTTGTTGGTATTTCCTTTTGGGGTCCACGCTCAGGATGAGGCCCGGAGCACGGCGCGGGATGGGGCGCGGGGTGCGGCGGAAGCTTACCTTGTCCCCCAGACTATTTTTGTAGGCGACCGGGGCCGGCTGGTGGTTCCCCTGGGACAGGCCTTTGCCGGAGAGGAACCCTTTGTAAGGGAAGCTCCGGGAGAGCTGCCCAAGGCCGGGGATCTGGTAATTAACCGCATAGAGCTGGAAAAACGAAGCGGGGCGTCCCGTCTGCTTATCGACTTTGTTCCCTTTGCTCCGGGCATACTTACACTGCCGGATATTGTTCCAAGCAAAAGGCCGCTGTCCCGTTTCGAGCTTGAAACCCTGACTGTTAGAGGCTTAAAGGCCGAGGTCGCCTCCATCCTTGTCCCCGGCGATTCTTCCCTGTCGAATCTGGCGCCCCCTCTCCATGCGCCCGGTACCAGCCTTGTTATTTACGGCGGAGCCGCGGTCATCCTTTTGGCGCTGTTTCTGGGGATTGGCGTTAGTTTTTGGGGGCGCCGTCATTTTTCGGAACTTTTGGAGCGCTTTAGAAGGCGGCGGCTTCTTCGGGCGATGAAACGCTTTTTAATCCGTATGGGCGCTCAGGCAGCTTTGAAAAAAGACGACGAGGCCGCCGGGCTTTTTGCCCTTCTTTCCGGGGAGTTCCGGGAGTTTTTAACCCTTTTCACCGGAGTTAACTGCCGGGTTCTGACGCCTGCGGAATTTGGAAGCCTTGAACCCGGCTGCTTTGGCCGGACGGCTTCGGCTTTCCTGAAAAAAGAGTATCTTAAAAAACTTTTTAACAATTGGGAGCTGCTTCGTTTCTCCGGTTCCGCTTTGGGGCTGGATGAGCTTTTTGGGGTGCTGAAAGAACTAAAAGCGTTTGTTACGGAGCTTGAAAAGCTGGAGAGTTTGCCCTCCCCGGCGTTAAAACCTGTCCTTGCCGGAACCACCCGTCAAGGCTCCGGCAAAGCAGGCGCTATATGACCGTATCTTTTGAGAGGCCTTACTTTCTGTTTGCCGCAGTTATCACCATCCCCATAATTTTTATCTTTTCCCGCAGGTTTAAATCGCTTTTTACCCTGGATCTTCCTCTGGGCCCCCCGGGAGGCATACCCTTTAAGCCGCCCTTCAATATCGGGCTTTTAATGAAGATACTTCGGGGCTTTGAGCTGGCGGGAATCCTTTTTCTGTGGATTGCCGCGGCAGGCCCCCGTTTCATCTATACCGAAACAATATGGCTTTCACGGGGGGCGGATATTCTTTTTGTGTTGGATATAAGCCCCAGTATGGCGGGACTGGATATGGATAGCAGAAGCCGTTTTGACACTGCCAGGGAACTTTTAAAGGGCTTTGCGAATATGCGCCCCCAGGACGCAATCGGGCTTGTAACTGTAGGAGAGGATGCCGCTCTTATTGCGCCTCTTACTACAGACCGTGATGCTTTATACAGCCGCCTCGACAGCCTGGTTATTGGTGAGCTTGGGGACGGCACCGCTTTGGGGCTTGGCCTTGCGACGGCCGCTCTTCATATAGGCCGTTCCGGCGCGCCCCGGAAAGCCGTAGTGCTCATCACCGATGGCGAAAACAACGCAGGATCGGTTCACCCCGAAACCGCCGCCGCTCTTTTGGGGGATATGGGGATTTCCCTTTGGGTCATCGGCGTAGGTTCCAACGGCAACGTTCCCATTAATTATGTTGATCCCGTTACCCGTATAAGGCGGGTCGGCTCTTTTGAATCCGGATACAACCCCGAAAATCTTAAAGCCATTGCCGAAAAGGGAAAGGGAAATTTTATAGCCGCCCCGCAGGCCGAGGCTTTCGCGTCCGCTTTTGCCCGGGTAGATCAGGGGGAAATGACCGTACGCCGGTCCGGCCTCTTGAGGCGGACTGAACCTTTTCACGCCTTCTTTATTTTAGGCGCCATGGTTCTTCTTTGCGGGGTGTACTTTGTCAAACGTTTTATTTTTGGAGCCTTGATATGATTTTTGAGCATCCCCTGTACCTTTTTTTTCTGCCGGCTTTGCTGCCCCTTGCCCTGGTCATGGTTCTGCGTTACCGCAAAAACCGGAAAATGGCGGAGTTTTTTGCTTCTGCCGTTCCTTCCGGGGAGCGGAATTTACGGGTAAGGGAACTGCGGGCGCGCATGCTTTATTCTTTCCTCTTTTTCCTCCTTTTT